>DATLTC010000059.1 GCA_035533755.1 Gemmatimonadaceae bacterium | reverse complement strand
GGAAGCGCGCAGGTAGGACCGCCACTCGGTGAGCGACGGGGCATCCTGCGCCGCGGCGTGGGACGCGGCCAGCACCAGGGCGAGCGCGGCGAGCCGGCGCGCGGGCGCGCCGAACGAAGTGAAGCGGAATGTGGGCAGGGGGCGTGGCCGGAACGGCGGCTGGGGTCGGAGGAGGAAAATAACACCGGCCCCGCCTCAGCGCGCCATGCGGAACCGGGCCGGGGACAGCGGCACGTTGACCGCCGCCGAATCGAAGCGGATCCGCTGCACGCCGGGCCGGCCGCGCGTGTCGCTGTCGATCCGGAACGCCACCATCACCCCACCCACGGAGCGGTAGTCGCGGAACCAGGACTCGTACACCACGGTGTCGCCGTTCACCACGCGCCGGCCGCTCCACTTGGTCTGCAGGTGCGTCCCGGCGTCGATGAAGTACGTGTCCTGCAGCCCCGCGGCGGTCGTCACGCGCAGCAGGGACGCGGGCCGTCCGTCGGCGGTGTCGGTGCCCGCGAACGTCACGCGATTGCCCTTGGCGGCGTAGTCGATGAGCGGGCCGTCGAAGTCGGCGCCGGCCTCGACGTTCGCCGCGAGGTCCGGCTCCATGACGTGGGGCGCCGTGTCTCCGGCGAACGGATTGATCGTCCACGTGGTGCGGCCGTCCGACGCCTGCACGATGGTCTTCCCGTTCAGGTGCAGCGTCGTTCGGATGTGCAGCGGCCGCTCCAACTCCACGGTGTCCACCGCGTCCGCGCCTGGGCCGAGCACGATGTGCCCCGCCAGCCACTCGGTGCGCACGGCGCGCAGCCGCGCCATGCCGCCGCGGGCGGCGACATTGAGGGCGATGAGCGAATCGACCGACTGGGCGGCGACGGGCGCGGCCGCGACGACGAGGGCGAGGGCCGCCAGGCGTCCCATGGATGCTCTGAGCATGGGGAGAATGTGCACGCCGCCGGGCGGGTCCGCATCGCGGTGCGTGTAAGCTCCTCGTAAGTGCCGGCTGGTGCATGGCCGCGCGTCTGGGCATCTTCCGGGCGCCATGAACCGACTCTCCTGCCTGATGCTCGCCGGCGCCCTCGCGCCGTGCATGCTCGCCGCCCAGCACGCGGCCCGCCTCCCGTCGGTGGAACTGCGCCGGGGGATGGTGATCACGACCTCGGTGCGGATCGTGCCTCGCACTTATCACCTGGCGGCGGCGCCTTCGCTCGACTCCGCCGTGGTCACCATCCGCGGCGACGACGTCACCGTGGACTTCGCCGGCGCGCACATGGAAGGGATCGACCCGCACGCCGATCCCGACCAGGCGGCGGGCGTGGCCGTGCGCGTGGACGGCGGGCGCCACGTGCGCATTCTCCACGCGCACATCCGCGGCTACAAGGTGGGCATCATGGCGCGCGGCACGCGCGACCTGGCGCTGATCGGCAACGACCTCAGCTACAACTGGAAGCCGCCGTTGTACAGCCTCGTGGAGCACGAGAGCCTGGTCGACTGGCTCTCGTTCCATCACAACGAGCATGACGAGTGGTTGCGCTACGGGGCCGGCGCCTATCTGGTGGACGTGCACGGGGGCGAGATCCGCGACAACGTGGCCGAGCAGGGGATGAACGGGCTGATGCTCGTGCGCAGCGACAGTCTCCGCATCCACGACAACACGCTGTCGTACAACTCGGGACTGGGGCTGGGGCTCTACCGCTCGGCGAGCAACGTGATCGAGCACAACCGCATCGACTTCGACGTGCGCGGCTACAGCCACGGCTTCTACCGGCGCGGCCAGGACTCGGCGGGGCTGCTGCTCTACGAACAGAGCGACAGCAACGTGGTGGCGTACAACTCGGTCACGCACGGCGGCGACGGGTTGTTCCTGTGGGCCGGCCAGAGCACGATGGACACCGGCCTCGGCGGCGCCAACGACAATCTGTTCTTCGGCAACGACTTCAGCTTCGCGCCCACCAACGGCATGGAAGCCACGTTCAGCCGCAACCGGTTCATCGGCAATCGGTCGGACGGCAGCGACAACGGCCTGTGGGGCGGCTACAGCTACGATTCGCCGATCGTGGGCAACTGCTTTGTGGGCAACCGCACCGGCATCGCCATCGAGCACGGCCAACACAACGTGATCCTCGCCAACCGGTTCCTCGGCGACTCGACGGCCATCTGGCTGTGGGCCAACCCCACCCAGCCCTCCGACTGGGGCTACCCCAAGCAGCACGACACGCGGAGCCACGACTACGGCGTGCGGGACAACACCTTCGCGGGCAACCGGGTGGCGGTGCGCGCGGCCAACACGTCCGAGCTGACGGTGGCGCGCAACCGGTTCGTGGGCGTGGACACGACCTTCGTGCTCAAGGACACGTCGGCCTCGCGGATGGACAGCAACGCCGTCGTGGCGCCGGACGCCGGGAGCGCGGCCGGCACCGCCGCGGCGTGCGAGCCGGCGTCGCTGCTGCCGCGGGCGTACGCGCGGTTGGCGCCGCCGGCGCCGGCGTCGGAACGCCGGGTGCCGGCCTCGGCGCTCACGCGCCGCGACCGCTCGGCGATCGTCGTCGACGGGTGGGGGCCGTACGACTGGCGCTCCCCCAAACTCTGGCCCGTGGACAGCACGCACGCCGTGCCACTGCGGCTCGCGGTGCTCGGCCCGGCGGGCGCGTGGCGCGTGGTGTCGCGGCGCGGCGTCGCCGCGCTCTCGCGCGAGCGCGGCCGCACCGGCGACACGATCGCCGTGACCCCGGCCGCCGATTCCCTGGGCGACTGGGGGCTCACGCTCGAGTATCGCGGCGGCGCCACGGTCTCGCCGCGCGGCGAGACGGTGGGGGCCGGACAGCCATATCAATTTTCATATGGCATGTTCGAGCCCATCCGCGCCTGGGACGCGCGGTTCTTCGTGTGGAGCGACAGCACCGATCCGCGCACGGCGCCCGCGGCGTTCGCGGCATTGCTCCACGGGACGCCGACGCTGGCGCGCCAGGAGGAACGGCTGGACTATGAATGGTACCGCCCAACGATCGCCGGCCTGCCCGTCGAACACTGGGCGCTGGACGCCACGACGCGCGTCACCGTGCCGCCCGGCAACTACACCCTGCGCACGATCAGCGACGACGCGGTGCGGGTGTGGGTGGACGGCCGGCTCGTGATCGACGACTGGCGGCCGCACGAGTCGGCGATCGATCTCGCGCCGCTCACCGGCGGGCGCCACGACATTTACGTGCAGTATTACCAGGTGGACGGATGGGCGGAGTTCCGGCTGGACGTACTGCGCGAGGAGCTGGTGCAGGCCCGGTAGGGCGTATTACGGCCCGGGGAAGCTCGTGAGCGCCGAGCGGAGCTGTCCCAACTCCGCCGCGCTGCCCGTGATCATGTCGGCAGGGAACTTCCGGTACGCCAGGATGCCCTGGTAGATCGGCCCGCTCTTGTACCAGTCGGGCGTGTTGCCGGCCAGATACTGGAGCCGCAGGTTCCGGTCGAGATTGATCTGCGCGCCCTTGAGCCACGGCGCGAGGTCCGAGGCGCGGCCGGCGTAGGTGCCGAGCAGGTCGAGCACCGACGGGAAGCCCACGGTGCTCAACGACATCTCCGCCATCGCATGGTCGGGGCGCGCCATCCGCGCCTCGAGCGTGTCGATGTCGAGCGCGAGCGGCGCCACCTGGCCCAGGAGCACCAGGTCGTAGCCCTGCCCGCCGTTGGTGTTGCCCCAGATGGTGCCGTTGGGGAAGACCTCGAAGAAGGTCGCGATCTCGCTCTTCACCGCGTCCTGGTTGCTCTCGTACAGCGGCACCCACTGCGTGACGAGGCCCCCCGGATTCAGGTGCGCCTTGACCAGCTCGAAGTACTCCTTGGTATACAGCGTCGCCGCGCCCTTCACCCACGGATGGATGGGGTCGGACGTGATGATGTCGTACGTGCGGTTGGTGGTGAGGATGTAGTGCCGCGCGTCGTCGTAGGTGATGTGCACGCGCGGGTTGGTGAGCACGTTGAAGTTCTGCTCGGCAAAATACGGCCCGATGTGCGGCGGGATGAGCGGCTCGATCTCGCAGATGCGGACGTCCTGCACACTCGGGAACGGCAGCAGCGAGCCCGCCGTCACGCCGGCGCCGAACCCCACCACGAGCACCGATCTGGGGTCGGGATGGAAGAGCGCCGGGATGCTGCCCAGCATCCGCTGCAGCCGCATGTCCTGCGGCTCGGTGGACGCTTCCACCTTGCCGCTCACGTGGAAGTTGCGCACGCCGTTCGGTTCCTCGGACACGCCGATCGACGAGTTCACGCCTTCGCCCCGGTACAACTCCTTCACCTCGTTGAGCCGCCACGGCATCTGGCGGCCGTAGGCGATGAGCTCGAACGGGATGCGCGGCACGGTGCCGATGAGCACGCCGGCCGCGATCGTCGCCGCCGCCAGCGGCGACCACCCCCGGCCCCGCGGCACCAGCATCAACAACGCGGCCGCGCTCGAGACCAGCATCAGCGCCCGCTGCGCGTTCTGCGTGCCCACTGCCGGGATGAGCCAGAGGCTGAACAGCAACGCGCCGAGAATCGCTCCCACGGTGTTGGCGGCGTACACGCCGCCCACCAGCCGTCCCGGATCCTGTGCCGGATCCGCCACCGCCACCGCCGCCAGGGCCAGCGGGAAGCTGGCGCCCCAGAGCAGCGCCGCCGGCAGCACGGTCCAGAGCGTGCGCGCGAAATCGATCTCGAACGTGTACCGCGGACTGGGCGACAGCCCCGGGTCCACCGGCCAGTACGGCAGCGCGCGCGCGATCATGTACGCCGCCCACGCCACCGTGGCCACGAGCAGCAACTGGCAGACGCCCAGCGCGAACGCCGCCGCGGCCTCGCGGCGCGCCAGCCACGCGCCGGCGCTGCTCCCCAGGCCGATGCCGATGAGGAACACGCCGAGGATGATCGAGAACGTGTACGTGGTGCCGCCCAGGAGCAGCGACAGGAGCCGCGTCCACACCACCTCGGCGCCGAGGGCCGCCAGGCCGCTGAGCGCGATCACCACGTACACCGCCCACGCCCGGCGCACGAACGTCGCGTCGCCGGCCGCCGGTTCCGCGGGGGCCGCGGGGGCCGCGTCGCGTGGCGTCACCGCCGCCAGCGCGAACGCCAGCCCCGCCACCACGAGGTTGATCGCCGCCGCCACGTACGTCGTGGTCGGCATGTCGTGCACGCGCAGCAGATAGAACCCGGCGAGCAACGACCCCACCACGGCGCCGGCGGTGTTGCCGCCGTAGAAGAACCCCAGCCACGACACGCCCCGGGGGGTGGCCTCGATCCAGCGCGCAATGGCCGGCAGTGACGCGCCCATGAGAATCGTGGGCGGCAGCAGGCAGACCGCGCACAGCAGCGCCCGCGTGAACAGCCCCATCACCCCCTGGCCGGCGACGGCCGTGTACAGCCCGCCGGCATACGGCATCGCGAACAGCACGGCGATCCCGATCGCGCCGATGCCCAGCTCCAGCGCCGCATACACGCGCAGCGGGTGCGGCCGCGCCGAGACGTAGCGGGGCAGCGCCAGGCTGCCGATGCACATCCCGCCCATGAACGTGCCCAGCAGCACGCCCAGCGACACGGCGGTGGACCCGATCACCAGTTGCAGCAGCTGGAACCAGACGATCTCGTAGATCAGCGCGGCGCAGCCGCTGCCGACGAACAGCAGGAGCAGCAGCGGCAGCACGCGGCGGGACCGCATGCGGTTACATGCCTCCCGTGATCGCCGCGTGCAGCGCCTGCAGCGTCGTCGGCGAGCCGGCGAACAGATCCGGCGGATACGCGCGGTACCGCAGCATCTGCGCGTAGATGGCCTGCTGGTTGTACTGGTTGAGGCTCAGCCCGGCCAGGTACTGCAGCCGCAGGTTGCGATCGTGGTTGATCTGCGCGTCGGCCAGCCAGGGCGCCAGCTGCCGCCCCTGCGCCGCGAACGTCGAGAACAGATCGGTGGCCGAGTAGAAGCCGATCTCGCTCAGCGAGCGCGCCACCGGCGCGTAGGCCGGCGTCTCGAGGCGCTTCTCGATCGAGTCGACGTTGATCGTCATCGGCTCCACGGAGCCCACGAGCACCATGTCGTAGCCGCCGCCGTTGTAGGTGTTGCCGAACACCATGCCGTTGGGGAAGGCCTGCATGAACGTGGCCACCTCGCTCTTCACGGCCTCGGTGTTGCTCTCGTAGAGCTGCACGAACAGCGTCACCACCCCGCCGGGGTTCAGATGCTGCTTCACGACGTCGAAGAATTCCTTGGTGTACAGCGTGGCCGCGCCCTTCACCCACGGATCGAGCGGGTCGGAGGTGACGGCGTCGAACTTCTGGTCCGTGGTGAGGATGAAGTGGCGGGCGTCGTCGATCACCACGCTCACCTTGGGATTGGCCACGACGTCGAAGTTGTACGGCGCGAAGTACTTCGACACCACGCGCGGCACCAGCGGCTCGATCTCGGCGATCGTCTCGTGCTTCACGCGCGGATCCACCGACACCGCGCCCGCCGTCACGCCGGCTCCGCAGCCGATCACCAGCACCGAAGCCGGGTTCGCCGGCAGCAGCGTGGTGAGGTGCCCGAGCATGCGTTGGAGCCGCATGTCCTGCGGTTCGCTCGACGCCTGCACCTTGCCCGCGTTGTGGTAGTTCATGACGCCGTCGGCCGACCGCGTCACGGCCACCGACGAGTTCATCCCCTCGCCCACGTAGATGATCTGCCCCTGATACGGCAGGTAGGTCACCATCCAGCGGCCGTAGGCCACCAGCAATCCCGGCACCGGGGCCACCGTGGAGCCCAGCCACAGCGCCGCCGCCACCGTGGCCACGCCCCACGCCGCGCCCGTGCGGCTCACGCGCAGCCGCGTCGCGTCCGGCGACAGCACCGGCACCAGCATGAGCAGCGCGCTCACCGTGGCCAGCGCGATCAGCACGCGTTCCGACTGCTGCGTCCCGATCCAGGCGATGAGCAGCAGGCTCGCGCACAGCGCGCCGATGATCGCCCCCACGGTATTGGCCGCGTACACGCGCCCCACCAGGCGTCCGCCGTCGCGCTCGCCCGAGCCGACGCCGGCCAGCGCCAGGGGAAAGCTCGCCCCCCACAACAGCGCCGCCGGGAGCACCACCCAGAGGCAGCGCACGAGGTCGATCTCGAACAGGAACCGCGGACTGCTGGCCAGCCCCGGATTCACCGGCCAGTACGGAAGCATCTGCGTGCTCGAATACGCCGCCCACGCCATGCCGACGACGAGCAGCGCCTGGCACCACCCCAGCGCCGTCCGCGCGTTGGCCACCGAGCGCGCGATCACCGAGCCGATGCTGCTCCCGATGCCGATCCCCACCAGGAACGCCGCAAGGATGAGTGAAAACGTATATGTCGTGGCGCCGAGCAGCAGCGACAGCATCCGCGTCCAGAGCACCTCGGCGGCCAGCGCCGTCGCGCCCGAGATGCCGATCGTCAGGTAGACGAGCCAGGCGCCGGGCGCCGGGGCCGCCGCCTCCGCGGCCGGCGCCTCGCCGGTGGCCGCGACGTGCGGCGTGACCGTGGAGAGCGCGAACGCCGACAGCGCCACCCCGGCGTTGATCGCCACCGCCACCATCGTGGCCGTGGTCATGTCGTAGACGCGCAGGAGATAGAAACCGGCCAGCAGCGACCCGAACACCGCGCCCGCCGTGTTGCCGCCGTAGAAGAAGCCCAGCCACGACACGCCGGCCGGCGTCGTCTCCACCCAGCGCGCGATGGCGGGGAGCGTGGCGCCCATGAGCAGCGTGGGCGGCAGCAGGCAGATCGCGCTCACCACGCCCCGCAGGAACAGCCCCTGCATGCCGTGCGCGGCGATCGACGTGTAGATGCCGCCGGCGTACGGGAGGCCGTACAGCACGAGGACGCCGAACACGCCAATCGCGGCTTCGAGCGCCGCGTACACGCGCAGCGGGTGGCGGCGCGCCGAGACCACGCGCGACAGGCCGAGGCTGCCCAGACACATGCCCCCCATGAACGTGCCCAGCAACACGCCGAGCGACACCGCCGAGGATCCGATGTTGAGCGACAGGAGCTGGAACCAGACGATCTCGTAGATCAGCGCCGCGCAGCCGCTGCCCACGAACAGCAGGAGCAGCAGCGGCAGATAGCGCGGGGTGGGAGCAGTGGACGCACGGCTGGCGGGCCGTTGCGCGCGCGTGGACATGGAGGCCTCGTGACGGGGGGCGGGGGAACCCTGATGCGGGAAAAGCTGCTGGACATACGCGGCGGCGTCCAGCGGCGTTGCCCGCGGACCGCGCCGCGCGCGCTCTTGCGCTTTCGCGGTCCGGCCGGTTTCGCCGCGGGCGTTCGCGCGGTACTCTCTACCGCACCCGCATCCCCGAGGAACGGCATGACCTCGCCGGTCAATCTCAACGACATCGAAGCGCTCGCCCGCGATCGCCTCCCGCAGATGGTGTACGACTACTACGCCGGCGGCGCCAACGACGAACTCACCGTGGACGAGAATCGCCGCGCATGGGAGGCGGTGCGCCTGCGGCCGCGCGTGCTCGTGGACGTGAGCCGCGTGGACTGCGCCACCACGGTCCTCGGCCGCCCGGTGTCGATGCCGCTGCTCACCGCGCCGTGCGGATTCAACGGCCTGGCGCACCCCGAGGGCGAGCGCGCGGTGGCCCGCGCCGCCGCCGCGGCCGGCGTGATCCAGGTGGTGAGCACCGTCGCCACGACGTCGTTGGAGGACGTGGCGGCCGCGGCCGCGGGGCCGCGCTGGTTCCAGCTCTACTGCTATCGCGATCGGGAGGTCACGCGCGCCCTCGTGCAGCGCGCCGAGGCGGCCGGCTACGAGGCGCTCTGCGTCACCGTGGACGTGCCCTACCTCGGGCGCCGCGAGCGCGAGGTGCGCAACGGATTCCATCTGCCGCCGGGCATCACGATCAAGAACCTCGAGCCGTACGCGGTGGCCGGGATGGCGGTGGCCGAGCGCGA
Source organism: Gemmatimonadaceae bacterium (assembly GCA_035533755.1). NCBI lineage: Bacteria > Pseudomonadati > Gemmatimonadota > Gemmatimonadia > Gemmatimonadales > Gemmatimonadaceae > Gemmatimonadaceae bacterium. The sequence goes on along the minus strand of DATLTC010000059.1, from coordinate 12,352 downwards.
CTCGGCGCTCGCGCGGTACGTGAACGCGCTGTGGGATCCCAGCCTCGACTGGCGGTCCATCGATTGGCTGCGGTCGATCACGCGGTTGCCGGTGGTGCTCAAGGGGATCCTGGCGGGCGACGACGCGCGGCTGGCGGCGGACCATGGCGCGCAGGCGGTGATCGTGTCCAACCACGGCGGGCGGCAACTCGACGGCTCGGTGTGCAGCGCGCACGCGTTGCGCGACGTGGTGGACGCCGCGGGCGGGCGCCTCGAGGTGCTCGTGGACGGGGGCATCCGGCGGGGCTCGCACATCGTGGCGGCGCTCGCGATGGGCGCGCGGGCCGTGCTCATCGGCCGGCCGTATCTGTGGGGGTTGGCCATGAACGGCGAGGACGGCGTGCGGCAGGTGCTCGACGGTCTGCGCAACGAACTGGTGCTGGCAATGGCGTTGTGCGGCCGGCCGACGGTGGCGGCCATCGACCGCACGGTGCTCGTGGGGTAGCGGGCCGGACCAGCCACCGCGCCGTATCAGACGTTAAGAAATCACAAAGAAGCGCAACGCGTTGGCTGTGGGCTGCGTTCAGGGCCCACCCGGCAGCCCATTCATGTGACCCGATGAATCGGGGCCGAGTTGATACGGATAACCTACCTGCGTGCGCCAAGGTCAGCCGGGATCGGGCGCATGCCGTTGTACCCCCACTCATTTTGGAGGCGACGTGACCAAACACCGTTTCCTGCTGGTGGTCGGCATGTTGCTGGCATTCACCGCGCGCGATGCATTCGCGCAGCGGCGGGTGACCGGCCATGTGACCGGATCGGCAGGCGAACCAATCGGCAGTGCGCAGATCCACGTGCAGGGCACCACGATCAGCGTCATCACGGCCGGTGATGGTTCGTTCGGGATCACGGTTCCCAATGGCGCGCAGACGCTGATCGCGCGCCGGCTCGGCTATCGCGTGACGAACGCCAAGGTGGCCCCCGACGCGACGACGGCCGACATCAAGATGGAGAAGGACGTCCTGCAGCTCGACAAGATGGTCATCACGGGCGTGGCGACGACGGTGTCCAGCCAGAACGCCGCCAACGCCGTGGCCGTCGTGAGCGGGTCGGATCTGACCAGGGCTCCGGCGCAGACCATCGAGAGCGACCTCCAGGGCAAGATCCCCGGGGCCGTGATCACCACGAACTCGGGCGCGCCCGGCGGCGGCGCCCAGGTGCAACTGCGCGGCGTGACGTCGATCAACGCCAGCTCCAGCCCTCTATATGTTGTGGACGGCGTGATCGTGAGCAACGCGGCGATCGGATCGGGCCTGAACTCGATCACGAACGCCGGCGGCGGCATCACGAACATCCAGGACCAGCCCGTCAACCGCATCGCCGACCTCGATCCCAACGACATCGAGAGCATCGAAGTCCTCAAGGGCCCGTCGGCGGGCGCCATCTACGGCTCCCTGGCGTCCAACGGCGTCATCGTGATCACCACCAAGCGCGGCCAGGCCGGCGCGCCCAAGGTGAGCTTCACGCAGCGCGTGGGCCAGTACACGCTGTCCAACCAGCTCCACTTCCGCTGCTTCACGTCGGCGGCCGAAGCCAACGACTGGTGGACCAACGTCTACGGCGGCAATGGCGCCCCGCCGGTGGCCTGGCAGCCGGTGTGCAACGATTTCGAGAAGCAGTTCTACGGCGGCAACCCGGCGTCGTACGAGTCCGACATGTCGGTCTCGGGCGGCACGGCAACCACCTCGTACTACATCGGCGGGCTCGCCAGCCGCGACAACGCCATCCAGAAGAACACCTACTACCAGAAGCAGTCGATCACGGCCAACATCGGGCAGTTGATCGGCAGCCATATCAACCTGCGGTCCAACAACCAGTTCATCCACACGCTCACCGACCGCGGCATCTCGGGCAACGACAACAGCCCCGTGGTGTCGCCCGGCGACGTGTTCTCGGCCACCCCCACCTGGGTGAACCTCTCGGCCACCACCAACGGGCAGTATTCGCCGAACCCGTTCGTGAGCAGCTTGGCGAATCCGTTCCAGGACGCGCAGCTCGTGAAGAACCCCGAGGACGTGTTCCGGTACATCGGCAGCATCAACACGAATCTCTCGGTGTACAGCTCGGCGCGGCAGACGCTGGACTTCACCTTCATCGCCGGCATCGACGCCTTCCAGTACAGCTCGCACCTGTTCTCGCCGCCCAACGTGTTCTTCGAGTCGGCCGACGGCCTGCCGGGCACGATCGTCACCAACAAGTCGACCAGCGCCTTCGCCAACCTGAACCTCTCGGGCGCGAATAAGCTGATCACGAACATGTTCACGGCCACGACGTCGTTCGGCCTGCGGCAGGACCGCCGGCAGAGCGACGGCATCTATAACCGCGGGCAGAACATCCCGGCCGGCGTGACCGACGTCAACTTCGGCGTGCAGCAGTCGCTGCTGGAGAACCAGTTCCTGGTCAAGGACTTCGCCTACTACCTGCAGGAAGAGTTCCTCACCCTGCACGACCGGCTGTTCCTCACCGCCGCCGTCAACGCCGAGCGCTCGAGCGTGAACGGCAACGACAAGAAGTTCTACACGTATCCCAAGTACGCCGTGTCGTACCGGCTGCCCTGGCTGCCGCGGTGGGCCGACGACATCAAGCTCCGCGCCGCCTATGGCAAGGCCGGCAACCAGCCGAACTACGGCAGCAAGTACACGCCCCTTGGCGTGGGCGTCTATGACGGGCAGCTCGGCGCCACGCCCTCGACCACGGCAGGCAACCCGGCCATCAAGCCCGAGACGTCGGCCGAGACCGAGTTCGGCACCGATATCCAGTTGCTCGGCGGTCGGGCCGAGTTCAACGCCACGTACTTCAACAAGCAGGTGAGCGATCTGATCCTGTCGGCGGCCGTCGCGCCGTCCACGGGCTACGCCACCAAGATCCTGAACGGCGGCGCCATGCGGAACACCGGCACCGAGTACTCCCTGAGCATGACGCCGATCGACCGCGGCGGCTTCACCTGGGTGTCGCGCACCACGTTCGCCAACGTGTGGAGCCGCGTGACCAACCTCGCCGTGCCCTGCTTCCTGGGCGGCGCGTACTTCTCGCAGCGGTTCGGTGCGCCGTACGTCTGCACGGGCTATTCGGTCACCACGCTCCAGGCCTTCAACGGCTGGGACACGACGTTCGTCGGCGGCGCGTTCAAGAGTCGCACGCGCCACATCACCAACTGGGACAGCGCGCCCAAATACACGATGGGCTTCTCCAACGAATTCGACTACAAGAACTTCAGCCTCTCCAGCCTGTTCGACGTCCGCCACGGTGGCTACGCGGTGGACCTCACCGGCCTGTACGTGGACCCGGTGGAGATCCTGCAGGATACCGCGATGACCCAGAAGCGGTTCGGCAACTACCTCAAGGGCTACGCCTCGTACGTGGAGCCGGCGGGCTTCGTGAAGCTCCGCGAACTCACGCTCTCGTACCGGCTGCCGCACTCGGTCGTCGCCAACCTCCTGGGCGGCGGGAACCACGACGTGCGCCTCGAGGTCGGTGGCCGCAACCTGGCCACGTGGACCAAGTACAAGGGCTACGATCCGGAAGTCTCGAACTTCAGCGACCAGAACATCGGCCGCTTCCAGGACGTGACCCCGTATCCGCCCAGCCGCAGCGTGTTCTTCTCGGTGATCGCCAACTTCTGACGTGACCATCCAACCAGGATGAATCGAATCATGATCAAACGCACAGTGGCGCTCATCGCGGGCCTCATGCTCTTCGGAGCATGCAAGGACTCGACTGGAGTGCCGGACCTCAACAACGTGTCGTCGTCGCTGCTCCAGAGCGGGCTCAACCGCTCGTCGGTGCAGCTGCTGATGACGGGACTCCTCAATTCGGACCGTGGGAATCTCGGGATCGTGTTCCCCGAGACGATGGCGCGCGACCTCTACCGCCTCGACTCGGCGGAGCCGCGCTACATCACCGAGCTCATCGGCCTGCCGGCCGATCCCGGTGGGTTCGTCGGCAACGGCATGTGGGGCGGGTACTACACCGAGATCGCCGCCGCCAACAACCTGATCGACAACATCAAGACGGCCAGCGACCTGTCGGCGCAGGAACAGGCAGCCACGAGCGGCCTCGCCCGCACCGTCAAGGCGCTCGCGTACTATCGGATCATCGAGATGCGCGACACGCTGGGCTTGCCGATCGACGTCGACCATGGCATCAACGCGTCGCCGGCGCCGTTCGTCTGCAAGTCCAACGGCCTCGCCTACGTTTCAGCGTTGCTCGACAGCGCGTACGCCGACCTGCAGACGGCCGGCGCCACGCCGTTCCCCTTCACCGTGCCCTCGGGCTTCTCCCTCCAGGGCGACTACTCGACGCCGGCCGCGTTCGCGGCCTGGAATCGGGGCCTCAAGGGCAAGGTCGAGTTCTATCGCGGCATGGACCATGGCCACCCGAACGCGGCCAGCTTCGCCACCGCGATCAGTGCGCTCAACCAGGCCATCGGGCCGCTCGATCCGAGCGCGCTCAACAATTCGATCTACTACGTGTACAGCACGGCCCCGGGCGACGCGACGGCACCGCTCGTGGACGCCGCCATTCACCTCAACCCCGCCGTGGGCGACAGCATCCAGCCCGGCGACCTGCGCGCGGTGGAGATCACCAAGCGTGCCCTCGCCGCCACCGGGCAGGGCGTGACCACCACCTACGATTACACCTACGCCGTGCCGTCCATCGGGTCCAACCTCACGCGCCCGATGCCGGTGCTCACGGTGGCCGAGCTCGTGTTGCTGCGGGCCCAGGCCGAGATCGCGACCAACAACCTGGCGGCGGCCACGGCCGATATCAACTTCGTGCGCGTCAACCAGGGCGGCCTCCCGCCCTACGCGACGTTCACGAGTGCTCCCGCGGCGATCAGCGCCGTGCTCTACGAGAAGCGCTACTCGCTGTTGTTCACCGGCGCGCAGCGGTTCGTGGACCTCCGGGCCTACGGCCGCCTCAACGCCACGTATCTCAAGAAGGAAACCGCCACCGACGTGTTCCAGACCGCGCTGCCGATTCCGACACGCGAGGTCAACGCGCGCGGCGGGACCGTTCCGACGCCGGTCTGTAACTGACGCCGGGAAGGTGATCGTGTAGTACGGACGGCCCCGGTATTCGCCGGGGCCGTCCGCCTTTCACCGCTGGTGGGGAACGGAGGAGCGCGCCGATGTCCGCTCGCCGATGGCTGCTGTTCGCGGCAATGCTCACTGCGGGGTGCTTCCACCATGCGCCGCTGGCCAAGGTGGATGACCCCAACATCATCACCGAGTCCGAGATCCGGCAGTACCCGTCGGCGTCCATCTATGGCGTCATCGCCCGACTCCGGCCCGAATACCTGCGCGACCGCGGACGCATCTCACTCCTCACCTCCGCCCGCGACGTGGCCACCGTGTTCCTGAACGACGTCGAATACGGCCAGCTCGCCGACATGAACACGATGCCCGCCGCCGAGATCGCCGAGGTGCGATTCTACTCCGGCATCGACGCCGTGACCAAATTCGGCCGCCAATACGGCAGCGGCGTCATCCAGCTCATCTCGCGCAATCACTGATCCGCGGCGCGCTTTCGCCGCGCCCGACGGCATGGTAACGTTCATGCCCCATGCCCTCCGCCCTCGACGTCCAGCACCTCTCGGTCACCTTCGGCAAAGACCGCGTGCTGCGGGACCTGAGCTTCTCCGTGGATGCCGGGAGCACACTCGCCATCATCGGCCCCAACGGGTCGGGCAAGACGGTGCTGTTCCGGGCCCTCATCGGCACGGTGCCCTACGAGGGCACCCTCGTCTGGGCGCCCGGCGCGCGGATCGGCTACGTGCCGCAGAAGCTCGACATCGAGCGCGACCTGCCGATCACCGGGTTCGATTTCCTGCACGCCAAGGCCGACGTCTCCCACGCGCCGCGCGATGAGATCGCCCGCGCGCTCCACGACGTGAGCCTCGACGCCGAGATCGCCCACCGGCCCATCGGCACGCTCTCCGGCGGGCAGTTCCAGCGCCTGCTGGTGGCGTTCGCTCTCATGGGGCACCCCTCGGTGCTGCTGTTCGACGAGCCCACGGCGGGCGTGGACCAGCCCGGCGAGGAGAGCATCTACGCGCTGTTCCGCCACCTCCAGCGGGAGCAGAAGTTCACCCTCCTGCTCATCTCGCACGAACTCAACCTGGTGTACCGCTACGCGGACAACGTGCTCTGCCTGTCGCGGGCCGCGGCGTGCTTCGGCCCGCCCATCGACGTGCTCACCACCGAGCGGCTCCAGGAGATGTACGGGGCGCAGGTGAAGTTCCACGATCACGAGCACGGACACCCGCATGCCGGCGCCTAGCGAGCTGCTGCTCCCCCTCGGGATGGCGGTGGCCGCCGGGCTCGTGGGATCGGTGGCCGTGATGCGGCGCATGACCCTGGCCTCCGACGCCATCTCGCACGTGGCCCTGCCCGGCGTGGGGGTCGCCATCCTGCTGCACTTCAACCCGGTCCTCGGCGCGCTCGCCGCGCTGTTGGTGGGCACCCTGCTCGTGTGGGCCGTGGAGCGCCAGACGCGCATCCCCACCGAAGCGATCATCGGCGTGGTGTTCTCCGCCGCGCTCGCCATCGGGAGCATGATGGCGTCGGGCGAGGAACTCATCGACGCGCTGTTCGGCGCGCCCCACACGCTGGGCCGCGCCGAACTGCTGCTCGGCAGCCTCGCCGCCGTGCTCGTCGTCGTGTTCATGGTGCGGGCGCGGAGTGAACTGGTGATCTCGCTCGTCTCGCCCGATCTGGCGCGCACCGCCGGCGTGGACGTGGCGCGCGTGGACCTGCTGTTCCTGCTCGCGTTCGCGCTCACCGTGGCCCTCGGCCTGCGCTACCTCGGCGTGCTGCTGATGGGTTCGCTGATCATCATCCCCGCCGCCACCGCCAAACAATTGGCGCGGAGCCTGCGCGGCATGCAGCTCATCTCGGTGGGCATCGCCGTGTTCGCCACCCTCACCGGCGCGCTGGCCGGCCCGCTGCTCGGGGTCGAAACCGGGCCGCTCACGATCGTCGTCGCGGCGGGCGTGTTCTTCGTGAGCCTGGTGGTCCGCCGCGCCGACTGACCCCTCCGGCCACCGTCGGGGCGTGCCTGCGTTAGATTACCAGGGTGCGGACGTCCCTCGATCCATCTGACGGGCCGCGCCCCGAGCGCCGCCTGCCAGAGCGGGCGCCGACCCCCAGTCGCGGAGAAGGTCCAGTGGCCAGTTTCAAGGTTGAGCAACGCCGCATCGTCTATCGCGGCCGCCAGTTCCATTTCGTGTCCTACGATGCCACGCCGGCCAACGAGCGGCGCGGCGAGACCGCCGTGCCCGCCATGTGGTATCTGATGAACGAGGGCAAGCGCTACCTGGCCATCCCGCATCGCAAGGAGCAGGACCCCGAGGAGTTGGACCGCGAACTCGTCCTCTGGCTGGGGCGCGAGATCTTCGACGCCGCCGACGAGGCCGACCGGGCGCGCCTGCACTAGCCGGCGGCGCGCTGGCCGCCGGCTGGCGCTGCCTCCCTCACGGCTCCCACTTCGGGATCCGCCCGCTGGTCCACGGCGCCCCCGCCGCTTCGGCCGCGTCCTCGAGTTGCTTGAGCTCCACGTCGATCAGCGGACGCAGTCGCGCGAGGATTGCCCCGAACTGCCCGGCCACGATCTCGTACTGACGCTTCTGCGTGTTGGTCGCGTCGCCGAGCGTGGACGACCAGAGCCCGCCGCTCACCTCGTTCAACCGGCTCATCAGCGACGGCGGCGACGGCTCGTTGTGCCGCGCGACGGTCGGGTCGCCGGCGAGCGACTGCTGGACGTCCCGTAGCTGCGTCTCCAGCGACCGCGCCCGCATCGTCAGTGAATCCACCGGAGCCTGCGTCTGCTCCAGCGCCCGCTCCAGCGCCTGCAGCCGCTCCATGGCCTCGCCGACCGCCGCGTTCGCCCCGAGCACCGCGCGCTGCAGCCCGGCGGTCTTCTCCTGGAACGCCACCACGGCCGCCGACCGCGGCGTGGCCGCGCCGTCGAGCAGATACACGTCGAATGCCTGTGGCGCGCCCACCGGCGTGATCACGCCGTCCACATCCTTGGCCATCGCCACGTGGTACGTGCCGGGAATGACGTACGGGCCCGCCCCGGGGCCGCGGCCGAATCCGCCCCCGCCGCCCCCGCCACGGCCACCGCGACCCGCTGCGGCTCCGCTGGCCACCGGCGCCATGCTCGGATAGCGGAGGTCCCACACGAGGCGCTGCACGCCGGCCGTGGCCGGCGCCGTGAGACGGCGCACCACGCGGCCTTCGGCGTCGGTGACGGTGAACAGCAGCGACGGCGCCGGCTCCTCGCTCTCGGCCCTCAGCGAATCCCACGACGGATAGAACACGTCCGCCCCGCGGCGGTCGGCCGCCCGCTCGGCGGCCTGCCGCACCTGTGCTCTGGTGCGTATGGCACTCTTCAGATAGTAGGTGAACACCGCGCCGAACGGCGGATTGGGCGCCGTGTAGAAGTCGCCGCCGTGCGAGTCGCCCAGCGGCGCGTTGTGCACGAACATCGCGGCCCGTTTCACGGGAAGCAGGGTCGCGTCCGACGCCAGCACCTTGGGCGTCAGCTCGCGCAGCGGCGCGATGTTGTCCAGGATGTAGTAGCCGCGGCCGAACGTCGCCACGGCCAGATCGTCCTCGCGCTTCTGGATCTCCAGGTCGCGCACCGCGATCGTGGGCAACCCGCTCTTGAGCTGCGTCCACCGCGTGCCGCCGTCCGGCGAGTAGAACAGGCCGAACTCCGTGCCCGCGAACAGCAGGTGGGGATCCTTGATGTCCTCGATCACCGAGTAGACCGTGCCCAGCGCCGGCAGGTTGCCGGCGATCGACGTCCATGTCCGCCCCAGATCGGTGCTCTTGAGCAGGTACGGTTTGTAGTCACCCGCCGTGTGGTTGTCGAACGCCGCGTACACGGTGTTGACGTCGAACGCCGACGGCGTGATCCGCGACACGAACGTGGTGTCGGGGACGCCGGGGAAGGTGTCGATCCGGCGCCACGACTTGCCGTCGTCCTCGCTCACCTGCACCAGCCCGTCGTCGGTGCCCACCCAGAGCAGCCCCGCCTTGATCGGCGACTCGGCCAGGCTGACGATCGAACCGTAGAACGACGTGGACGTGTTCTTGCCCAGCGCGTCCACGCCCCACACGCGGCCCATCATCTTGAGCTTGTTGCGATCGACCTGCCGCGACAGGTCGGGGCTCACGGCGCGCCAGCTATCGCCGCGGTCGTCGCTCTGCCACAGGATCTGCGAGCCGAAGTAGAGCCGCGTGTGCGAATGCGGACTGATGATCAGCGGCGCGTCCCAGAAGAAGCGGAGCGCCGGCTGGCCGGGCTCGGGCTGCGGCACGATGTTGATCCGCTCGCCGGTGGCCAGGTTGAACCGCGACATCCCGCCGTTCTGCGACTCCGCGTACACGGTGTTCGGATCCTCGGGATCGACCCGCGAGAAGAAGCCGTCGCCGCCCTGCGTGAAGTACCAGTCGGAGTTGACGATGCCGTACGACGCGCGCGTCTGCGACGGCCCGCCCACCGACGAGTTGTCCTGCGTGCCGCCGTACAGGTGGTAGAACGGCAGCGCGTTGTCGAGGTCCACGCGGTAGAACTGCGCCAGCGGCAGATTGCCGAAGAACTTGTACGTCTGCCCCCGGTCGAAGGTCTCGTACAGCCCGCCGTCGCAGCCGAGCAGCAGGTGGTTGGCGTCGTCGGGATCGATCCAGATCACGTGGTTGTCCACGTGCTTGTTGCGTTCGCCGAGCACGCGGAAGGTGCGCCCCGCGTCGTCGGTGACGCGATTCTCCACGTCCACCGCGTACACGCGGTCGACATCGGTGGGGTCGGCGAAGATCGCGCTGTAGTAGAGCCCGATCGTGTTGAAGTCGCTCATCCGCGACCAGCTCACGCCATTGTCCGTGGAACGGAAGAACCCGCCGCGGTTCTGGCCGGCTTCGATGATCGCGTACACGACGTCGGGATCCCTGGGCGCCATGGCCAGCCCGATGCGCCCCACCTCGCTCCCCGTGGGCAGTCCCTCGGTGATCTTGCGCCACGAGGCGCCGCCGTCGGTGCTGCGATACAACGCCGACTCCGGGCCGCCGGCAATGTATCCCCACTCGCGCCGGTAGCGCTGCCACGCCGAGGCGATGAGCACGTCCGGATTCCGCGGGTCCATCACCACGTCGGACACGCCCGCCCAGGCGCCGGCGTCCAGCACCTTCTTCCACGTCTTGCCGCCATCCGTGGTCTTGTACAGGCCGCGGTCGCCGCCGCCACTGAACAGCGGACCCTGCGCCGCCACGTACACGACGTCCGAATTGCGCGGGTCGATCACGATCTTCCCGATGTGCTCCGACGCCTTGAGCCCCATGTTCTGCCAGGTGTGGCCGCCGTCGTCCGACCGGTACACGCCATCGCCGTAGGCCACCGAGCGTTGCGCGTTGCCCTCACCCGTGCCCACCCAGACGGTGTTGGGATTCCGCGGGTCGATCACCACGGTACCGATGGAATACACGGGCTCGTGGTCGAACACCGGCGTCCACGTGGTGCCGGCGTTGACGGTCTTCCACAGCCCGCCCGACGCGGCGGCCACGTACCACATCTTCTTGTCGCGCGGATTCACCGCGAGATCGCTGATGCGGCCCGAGATCATCGCCGGTCCGATGGAGCGCAGCGCGAGTCCGGCCAGCGGGAGGCCGCCACGGCCGCCCGTGGAATCGGCGCCGCCGCGCGCCTCGGCAGCCTCGCCGCCGCTCGCGCTGCCTCCGGCGCCGCGCCCGCGTTGGGCCAACGCCGAGCCGGAGGGAAGGAGCATCGCCAGCGCCAGTGCGGCGGAAGCGAGGGCAAGGGGCAGGGGGCGAGGACGGAGCGGCATGGGACGTGGGGTGAGAGTCACGCAGAAAATACGTGCGGGACCGGAATCGGTAAGGAGGCACCGCGGTGGTCCCCGGCATTGGACGCCCCGGCGGCCGCCGCTTACTTTTTCTCAACGCCCGCCCGCGAGCCGCCATGCACGCCCAGCCGTCCAAGGTCGTCCGGACCCCGCACCGCGTTCCCGCCGGCTTTGCCGCGCGCGCCGCGGTGGCCCTCACGATGCTCGTTGCGTCCGTCACGCTCGCCCTTCCCCGAGCGGCCGGCGCGCAGGAGGTGGTGCGGCGCGTGGTCATGGGCGGCACCGACCAGGAGCTTGCCGACCGCGACTTCCGGCCGCGCGTGGCGCGCCCGGCATACACGGCCTCGCACCCGCGCGTGCTCGTCGACGCCGCGCACGCCAACTTCTTCACCGTCGACGATCGATTCAAGCCGTTCGCCGATCTGCTCGCCGCCGACGGCTATGTGGTGGCGTCGAACACGCATCTGCTCGACGCCGCCACGCTCGCCGGCCACGACGTGCTGGTGATCGCCGGCGCCCGCGGTGGAGTGGACGACGGCGCGGCAGATCCGGCGTTCCGCGCGCCCGAGATCGCCGCCGTGGTCCAGTGGGTGCGGGATGGCGGCTCGCTCCTCTTCGTCTCCGACGAGGCGCCGTTCAGCGGGTCGGTGCAGGCGCTGGCGCAGGCGCTGGGCGTGGACATGAGCGGCGCCGTCACGCGCGACACCGCCGCCGCCGCGCACGAGGGGGCGTCGTCCGTCGATCTCCTGTTCACCGACGCCAACGGACTGCTCGGCGCCCATCCCATCCTGCTGGGGCGCGACGCCTCCGAGCGCATCCACCGCGTGGAGACGTTCGGCGGGCAGTCGCTGGCCGGACCGGTGGGCGCCGTGGCGCTCCTCAGGATGAGCCCCACGGCGATCGACGTCCGCATGCCCACCAAGCAGGAGATGGACTCGACGATCGCCGCCGCGCGCGCCAATGCGGTGCCCGATGCATCGGGCCGGGTGATGATCCGCATCCAGCCGCCGCCGAGCTCGCGCAAGCCAGCCGCCGGCCGCGCCCAGGCGCTGGCGTTCGAAGTGGGCAAGGGCCGGGTGGTCGTGCTGGGCGAATCGGCCGCGCTCACGGCGCTGCTCTCGCCGGTGCCCGACGGCGATCCCCGCAAAGTGGGGCTGAGCGTGCCCGGCACCGACGACCAGCAGTTCGCGCTGAACGTGATGCACTGGCTGTCGCGCCTGTACTGACCGCGGCCGGCCCGTGGACGTTCCACGGGCGCGCCGCGGGCACGGTCAGCGATCGAGCGCCGCCATCGCCTGGGTCTGATACCGCTCGCCCGCCACGGCCGAGCGCGGGAAGGCCGCGTCGAGCGCCGCGAGATCGGCCGGCGTGAGCTTCAACTCCACCGCCGCCACGTTGTCCTCGAGGTATTTCACGCGCTTCGTGCCCGGAATGGGCACGATGTCG
>DATLTC010000058.1 GCA_035533755.1 Gemmatimonadaceae bacterium | reverse complement strand
TAGCCCTGGAGAGCTACATTTTCCGGTCGGACGAGGTGGGGCAGCGGTTCGCGACGGCGCTCAAGGGGGCGGCGGCGCGCGGCGTGAACGTGCGGGTGATCGCCGACGGGATCGGCGGCCGCGGCGCGACACGCGCATTTCTGGCGGATCTGCGGCGGAACGGGGTGGACGTGCGGCTGTTCAACCGTCCCGGGCTCAAGCGGTGGCTGGGCCTCATGCCGCGGGATCACCGGAAGCTGCTGGTGGTAGACGATGCGGTGGGCGTGACGGGGGGCGTGGGGATCGGGCGCGAATGGCTGACCGGGGTGCTGCGGCGCGGCCGGTCGCGGTGGCGCGACACGGCGCTGCGCGTGGAGGGGCCGGCGGCGCTGGACATGGGCGAGGCGTTCGACTCGATGTGGCGGCGCGTGACGGGGGACCGGGTGAAGCGGGTCCGTCACCTGCGGCCGGCGGCGCGGGGGGCGCATCTGGATCCGTCCACGCACGAGTCGGCGCTGGTGGGGATCATCGAAGGGGAGCCGTGGCGGTTGCGCGTGGCGCGGGCCTTCCAGATGCAGGCGATCTCGGCGGAGCGATCGATCTGGCTGGCGAGCGCGTATTTCGTACCGTCGTGGTCGGAGTTGGAAGCGCTGCTCGGTGCGGCGCGGGACGGGGTGGACGTGCGGGTGCTGGTGCCGAGCCGCAACGACCATCCGTGGGTGACGCTGATGTCGCGGCGCTACTATCGGCGGCTGCTCACCAACGGCGTGCGCATCTGGGAATGGCAGGGCGAGATGATGCACGCCAAGACGAGCGTGATCGACGGGAGCTGGGTGCGCGTGGGCTCGACGGACGTGAACTTTTTGGGCGTGGCGATGAACTACGAGTTGGACGCGGTGGTACAGGACCATGCGCTGGCGTACGAGGCGCAGATGATGTTCCTGGATGATTTGCGGCAGAGTGCGGAGATCACTTTGCGATCCAAACTGCTGCCTTTAGGACGGTAGGACGGTAGGGGGGTAGGGGGGTAGGAGGGACAACGGCTAACTACGGGGAAATGGGCTTGAAATCGAGATCGCGGTGGATGGTGGGTGTGGTGATGGCGATGGTGGCGCCGAGTGTGGCGTGGGCGCAGGGGACGGCGGCGGGGCGCGATAGCGCGACTGCGCCGCCGCCGCTGTTCACCAGGGCGGATGGGTGGCTGGCGGGGGGATTCGTGGCCGGGATGGTGGCCGTGTGGCCGCTGGACGAGAGCATCGCCGAGCGTTCGCAGTTGCCGTCCAATCAGAGCAACGCGGCGCTGAAGAACACGGCCACCGTGTTCCGCGAGCTGGCCGATCCGGGCACGGTGATCATCGGGGGCGGGCTGTACATCGCGGGGCGGCTGACGCACGATAGGACGATGGCCGACATCGGGGGGCACGCGAGCGAGGCGATCATCGGATCGTCGGTGGTGGGGTGGGTGCTCAAGAGCGTGGCGGGCCGGGCGAGGCCGCGGGTGAACATCCACGATCCGCACGATTTCAAGCTGGGGCGTGGGTTCGGGTCGGCGGGGGACTATCAGTCGTTTCCGTCGGGGCACACGCTGGCGGCGTTCTCGCTGGCGTCGGTGGTGACGGCGGAGAGCGGGCGGCTGTGGCCGCGCGAGCAGGCGCTGATCGGCGTGCTCACGTACGGCGGGGCCACGCTCTCGGGGCTATCGCGCATCTACAACAACGCGCACTGGGCGAGCGACGTGATGTTGGGCGCCGGCATCGGGACGCTCACGGGGCTGGCCGTGGTGCGCTATCAGCATGGGCATCCCGGCAACTGGGTGGACCGGATCTTCCTGCACGAAGTGTCGGTGGCGCCGGCGGTGGGGGGCGGGATGATGGTGGGCGTGAACCTCCAGCGATGAAATCGGGCATCATCATCATCGCGGAGTTGGAGGCGCCGCTGCGCGAGCGGATGCTGACGTTGCAGACGCGGTTCGACCCCAAGCTGGCGGCCACGCAGCCGCCGCACGTGACGATCACGGGATCGTCGGGGATGGGACCGATCTCCACGAGGACCACCGAGGCGGAACTGCGTTCGGCGCTGGAGCCGATCGCCCGCGCCACGGCGCCGATGGCATTGCGGTTCGGGGCGCCGATGCGGTTCATGCAGAGCAACGTGGTGGTGTTGCCGCTCGATCCGCACGGGCCGCTGCGGACGTTGCACGACCGGATCAAGGCCAGCGGGCTGTTGTACGAGCGTCCGCGGTTCACCTTCACGCCGCACGTGACGCTGAGTTTCTTTCCCGAGCCCACGCCGGAGCTGTTGCGCGAGATGCTGGCCGAACGGGTGGCGGATGTGGTGGAGGTGCGGCGGATTCAATGCGTGGAGACGCTGGATCTCACGCGCACGCGGCGGCTGTTCGAACTGGAGCTCACGGGTGGCGACACGGAGTGAGGGACGCATGGGCACATCGATCGTGGACGAGCTGGAGCGCGACATGGCGCCCGAGGTGGCGCAGGCGTTCGTGCAGCTGGCCACGGAGTACCTGGCGGGCACGCGGGACGTTGCGCAGCGCGTGACGTCGTCGCAGTCGCCCGCGGCGCTGGCGCAGCGGTTCGCCGAGCCGTTGCCGCGCACGGGGCGGAGCGTGGAGCAGATATTGGCGCGGTTGCGCACCGACGTGATCGCCGAGAGCAATCACCTGTATCATCCGCGGTACGTGGGGCATCAGGTGTCGGCGCCGCTGCCGGCGGCCGTGTGGACCGAGTCGCTGATCGGCGCGTTGAACCAGTCGGTGGCGGTGTTCGAGATGTCGCCGGCGGCGACGGTGATCGAGACGCAGGTGATCCGCTGGATGTGCGAG
>DATLTC010000057.1 GCA_035533755.1 Gemmatimonadaceae bacterium | reverse complement strand
GGCGGCTGGCCGCAACTGTGGATCTCGGGGGCGGTGGGCGCGGTGGGCGGCGCGCTGCTGATGTTCGTGGGCACCGGCAACGATTCGCCCGGCGCCGTGGACAACGCGTCGGGGGTGGTGGCGGTGCTCTCGGCGGCGCGGCGGCTCGACCCGCGCGTGGCGGTGGGCGTGCTGCTCACCGACGCCGAAGAGATGGGGTTGGCCGGCGCGCACGCATGGGCGGCGTCGCGCGCCGCGGGCACGGCGATCAACTGCGACACCGTGGACGACCGCGGCGCGTACGCGGTGCTCGGTTCCGGACGGCGCTCCGCGGCGCTGGCCGCCGCCGTGGAACGCGCGGCCCGCGCGCTCGCGCTGCCGGTGGCGGCGCGGCGGCTGCCGGCCGGCATTCTCACCGATGGCGTGGCGCTGACGCGGGCCGGCTGGCGCGCGGTGACCGTGAGCCGCGCGGGCGTGGCCACGCTGCTTCGAATCCACACGCCCCGCGACTCCGTAGGGCAACTGGAGGGGACGGGCATCGACGCCGTGGCCGAACTCCTCGCCACCGCTGTCAGGGAGTTACGCTGATGGCCGTCGTGATCCTCGCGCTGGACGCGGCTCGTTGACACCTCCCGCTCGACCGGTAGATTCAATCAACGCCCCGGGGAACTCCGGGGCGTTTTTCGTTGCCTACGGGTTCGACCTCCCAGGAGCCGCATGTTCGCAGACAATCGCCGCACCATCGTCGTCGTGGGCGCCCAGTGGGGCGACGAGGGCAAGGGCAAATTGGTGGACGTGCTGGCCGAGCGCGCGCATTGGGTGGTGCGCTACCAGGGCGGAGCCAACGCCGGCCACACCGTGGACCTGGGCGACTCGCACTTCGTGCTCCATCAGATTCCCAGCGGCATCCTGCATCCGGGCGTGCGGTGCGCCATCGGCAACGGCGTGGTGCTCGATCCCGACACGCTGTTCACCGAGATCGACGGCCTCGTGCGCGACGGCGTGGACGTGGAGGGGCGGCTGTATGTGAGCGACCGCGCGCATCTCGTGCTGCCATACCACAAGCTCGTGGACAGCGAGAGCCACGCCAGCCAGGCCATCGGGACCACGGGGCGGGGCATCGGGCCCGCGTACGAGGACAAGGTGGCCCGCCGCGGGGTGCGCGTGGTGGATCTGCGCCACCGCGACCGGTTGCAGGCGCTCGTGGAACAGGGCGTGGGCCACGCCAACGCGCAGCTCCAGCGCTTCGGCAGCGACAAGCGCGTGACCTGCGACGACACGCTGGCCCTGCTCGACCGGCTGGCCGAGCGGCTCCTGCCGCTGGCCGAGGACGTGGGCCTGGTGATCCATCGCGCGCGGCAGACCGGCGCGGCCATCCTCCTCGAGGGCGCGCAGGGTTCGCTGCTCGACATCGATCACGGCACCTATCCCTTCGTGACGTCGAGCAGCACGACGTCGGGCGGCGCGGCGATCGGCGCCGGCATCTCGCCGATGATGATCGACGCCGTGCTCGGCGTGGTGAAGGCGTACACGACGCGCGTGGGCAACGGCCCGCTGCCCACCGAGCTGGGCGAGGTCGAGGCCGAACACATGCGCAAACTCGGCAACGAATTCGGCGCCACCACGGGGCGGCCGCGCCGGTGCGGATGGTTCGATGCCGTGGTGGTGAAGTACGCGGCGCGGATCAACGGGCTCACCGATCTCGCGGTCACCAAGCTCGACGTCCTCGATACGTTCGAGAAGCTGGCCATCTGCGTGGGCTACGAATACGAGGGCGAGGTCCACACCGAGTTCCCGTCGGACCTGGCGGCGCTCGAGCAGGTGACGCCGCGCTATGAGTGGCTGGATGGATGGCGGTCGTCCACCGCCCAGGCGCGGCGGCTGACGGACCTGCCGTCGGCGGCGCGGCGGTATCTGGATCGCCTGCAGGACACGGTGGGCACGCCGGTGACGTACGTGAGCGTGGGCACGCGGCGCGACCAGATCATCGGCCTCGAATGACGCACGAGGGCGTGGACGTCGACGTGCTGATCGTCGGCGCCGGACCGTGCGGATTGGCCGCCGCCATCTCGGCGCAGCGCGCCGGGCTGCGCGCCGTGGTGGTGGACGCCCACGTGGTGGCGAGCACGATCACGCACTATCCCACGTACGTGCGCTTCTTCTCCACCGCCGAGAAGCTGTCGCTGGGCGGCATGCCGTTCGTGGTGGCCACCGAGAAGCCCAGCCGGCGCGACGCGCTGGCGTACTATCGCGCCGTGGTGGAGCATTTCGGGCTGGAGGTGCGCCAGTACGAGCGGGTGCGGGCCATCGAGGGCACGCAGGGCGCGTTCCGGGTGCATACGCACTCCCGTGCCGGCGACGAGCGCGTGATCCGCGCCGGCGCCGTGGTCGTGGCCACGGGCTATTTCGGCTCGCCCAACAAGCTCGGCGTTCCGGGCGAGGACCTGCCGCACGTGGCGCACGAGTACCGCGAGGGGCACGAGGCGTTCCAGCAGGACGTGGTGGTGGTGGGCGGCGGGAATTCGGCGGCCGAAGCAGCGCTCGATCTGTGGCGCTCGGGAGCGCGCGTCACGCTCGTGCACTTCGGGCCCACGTTCGACAAGCGCATCAAGCCGTGGGTGCTGCCCGACTTCGAGAACCGAGTGCGGGAGGGGAGCATCGCGGTGCGGTGGGAGGCCCGCGTGGCCGCCATCGGGCCCGGCGCCGTGCTGGTGGCCACGCCGGCGGGCGAGGAGCGGGTGCCCGCGTCGCTGGTATACGTGATGACGGGGTTCGCGCCCAACCTCACGCTGCTGCGCGATGCGGGGGTGACCATCGACCCCGCCACCGGGGTGCCCGCCCACGACCCGGCCACCCTGGAGACCGATGTGCCGGGCGTATTCATCGCCGGCGTGGTGGTGGCCGGCTATGACGCCAACCGGGTGTTCATCGAGAACGGGCGCTACCATGGCGACCGGATCGTGGCCCGGCTCCTGGGACGGCCGGCGCCGGACAGCCCGCGGTTGAGCGCCGAGCTGGATTCCTGACGGACGGCGGATTCCGGGTTTAACTTCAGCTCTGAACGGTTGGCGGTTCGCGCGCGACGGTCCGCCGCGGCGCGCGGCCCGCCGCATACCGCCCACTGCCCATTCAGGGTTCTCTTTATTATGGCGACGAGTTCATATCCCGACGTGATGGAGAAGCTCGTGTCGCTCTGCAAGCGGCGCGGCTTCATCTTCCAGTCCTCCGAGATCTACGGCGGCACGGGATCGGTGTGGGACTACGGGCCGCTGGGCGTGGAGCTCAAGCGGAACATCAAGGATCGCTGGTGGAACGCGATGGTCCGCGCCCGCGACGACATCGAAGGGCTGGACGCCGCGATCCTCATGCACCCCAAGGTGTGGGAGGCGAGCGGGCACGTGGCCGGGTTCACCGATCCGCTCATCGACTGCCGCAACTGCAAGAAGCGGTTCCGCGCCGACGACGCCAGGATCAAGGGCACGCCGGGCACGCCCGACGCGCAGTGCCCCGCCTGCGGCATGAAGGGCACGCTGTCCGAAGCGCGGATGTTCAACCTGATGTTCAAGACGTTCATGGGGCCGGTGGAGGAGAGCGCGGCCGTGGTGTATCTGCGTCCGGAGACGGCGCAGGGCATCTACGTGAACTTCCTCAACGTCCAGCAGTCCACGCGCCAGAAGGTGCCGTTCGGCATCGCCCAGATCGGCAAGGCGTTCCGCAACGAGATCACGCCCGGGAACTTCATCTTCCGCACGCGCGAGTTCGAGCAGATGGAGATGCAGTTCTTCGTCGATCCCGAAGGCGACCACATGCAGTGGTTCGAATACTGGAAGGAGCAGCGCATGGCCTGGCACCGCGCGCTCGGGCTCGACGAATCGCGGCTGCTCTTCCACCAGCACACGCCCGAGGAGCTGGCCCACTACGCGCGGGCCGCGTTCGACATCCAGTTCGACTTCGGCGGCACGCTGGGTTTCCAGGAAATCGAGGGCGTGCACCACCGCGGCGATTTCGACCTGAGCCGGCACCAGGAGTTCTCGGGCAAGAAGCTCGAGTACTTCGACCAGCCCAACAACCGGCGGTTCGTGCCGTTCGTGGTCGAGACGTCGGTGGGCGCCGACCGCACGGCGCTGGCCGTGCTCGTGAATGCCTATCGCGAAGAGGCCGTGGAGGGCGAGACCGAGGGGCGCACCGTGCTGGCGCTGCATCCGTCGCTGGCGCCGATCAAGGCCGGCGTGTTCCCGCTCGTCAAGAAGGACGGGATGCCGGAGTTCGCCGAGAAGCTGGCCCACGACCTGCGCCGGTCGTTCCCCGTGTTCTACGACGAGTCGGGGGCCATCGGCCGCCGCTACCGCCGGCAGGACGAAGTGGGCACGCCGTGCTGCATCACCGTGGACGGCCAGACGATGGCCGACGGCACGGTGACCCTGCGCGACCGCGACACGCTCGTCCAGGAGCGCGTGGCCGCCGAGCGCGTGGGCGCGCTGATCGCGGAGCGCGCGGCCCGGTGAGCGCGCTCTCGCTCGACCGCCTGCGGCGCGATGGGCAGGCGTTCATGGAGGCGATCTCGCGCGAATACTATCTGGCGCATTCCGGCCAGAAGGCCACGGCCGAACTCCAGCCGCTGTACGCGCAGTACGGCGCGATCATGAGCGACGAATCGCTGGCCCTGGTGCTCGACGCGTTCCGCGCCGCCCCGCCGGACACCGAGGAGTATCGCGGCCTCCGGCAGCTGCTCGACTGGCAGGTGGAGTCGCAGGCGTCGCGCGAGCTGGCGGCGCTGGACGAGCGCGAGATCGCGTGGGAGAGCCACGCCGTGATCGCCACCCCCGGGGGCAGCGTGCCCTTCCAGCGCGTGGCCATCGACATCGCCAACTCCACCGACCGCGCCGAGCGGCTGGCGCTCGAGGCGGCGCGGGCCAAGCTCGTGGCCGCCGAATTGGCTCCGCTGCGCCTGGAGCGCTTCCAGCGCGAGCGCGAGATCGTGGAGGGGCTCGATCTGGGCGGCGGCTACAACGCCACGTTCGACCTGATGGCCGGCTTCTCGCTGTACGAGCTGCGCGCCGAGTGCGAGCGGTTCCTGCGCGATACGCGGTCGATGTGGGACGACGTGTACGCCGAGTTCGTGAAGCGCGGGTTGGGCATCCCGCCCGCCGACGCCACGCGCGCCGACGCCCTGGCGCTGATGCGGGCCCGCGAATTCGACGGCGGATTTCCGTGGAACGGCATGCAGGACCGCATCCTCGGCCAGGTGCGCGAGATGGGCATCGCGCCGGACGCCGACGGGCGGATCGTGTTCGACACCGGCGACCGCGAGGGCAAGCGGTCGCGCGCCTTCTGTTCGCCGGTGCGCGTGCCCGACGAGGTGTACCTGGTGCTGCGGCCCCACGGCGGGCAGAGCGACTGGAACACCTTTCTCCACGAACTCGGGCACGCGCTGCACTTCGCGTACACCGATCCGTCGCTGCCCTTCGAGTACCGGTGGATGGGCGACAACTCGGTCACCGAAGGCTACGCGATGCTGTTCGACCACATGATGCAGGATCCGCGCTGGCTGGCGCGGTACGCGTCGCTGAGCAAGGCCGACGCCCCCAGGTTCCTGCGCAGCGCCGGCTTCGAGGAACTGCAGTTCCTGCGGCGCTACTGCGCCAAGCTGATCTACGAGACGCACCTGTACGGCGGCGACGTGAGTTGGGGCGCGCTCCCCGATCTCTACGTGCAGCTGCTCACCGACGCCACCACGTTCCGCTACGCGCCCGCCGACGCGTTCGTGGACGTGGACGCGCGCTACTACTCGGCGCGCTACCTGCGCGCGTGGCAGCTCCAGGCGCTGCTCACCGAGACGCTCACCGCGCGGTTCGACGAGGACTGGTGGCGCAACCCCGCGGCCGGGCCGTGGATCGTGGGCCAGCTGTTCGGCCACGGACAGCGCGAACTGGCGCAGGAGCAGGCGCAGCGCGTGTCGGGCAAGGCGCTAAGCTTCGCGCCGCTGGTGCGCTCCATCGAGCGGCTGCTGGGGTAGTCTTCACCGCGCGGCATCGCGCCGAGGAGCGTCGTCATGTCCAGACCCACCGCCGTGATCACCGGCGCCTCGCGCGGCATCGGTCGCGCCATCGCCCGCACGCTCGCCGCCGACCACGACATCGTAGCCGCAGCCCGCTCCGCCGCCGAACTCGCGACGCTCGCCGCCGAGATCGAGACGTCGGGCGGCCGCTGCACGCCGCTCGTCCTGGACGTGACGGACGCCGCTGCCGTGGCGCACGCCCTGGCCGGCGTGCACGCCGACGTCCTGGTGAACAACGCCGGCGTCGGCATCCTCAAGCCGCTGCTCGAGCTCACGCCCCAGGAATGGCATCGCCAGGTGGACGTGAACTTCAACGCGCTCTACCACGTCACCCGCGCGCTGCTGCCCGGCATGGTCGCGCGTCAGCGCGGGCACGTGGTGATCATCGGGTCCATCGCCGGGCGGAGCGCGTTCCCCGGCGGCACCGCCTACGCGGCCACCAAGCACGCGGTGATGGGCTTTGCCGAGTGCCTGATGCTCGAGGTGCGCGACCAGGGGGTGAAGGTCTCGGTGGTGAGCCCCGGGGGCGTGGCCACGGCGTTCGGCGATGGCGATCCGGCGTCCAAGGGTTGGGCGCTCCGCCCGGACGACGTGGCGGCGGCGGTGGCCCATGTGCTGGCCACGCCGCCCAACGTGGTGGTGCACCGGGTGGAGATCCGGGCGCTGGCCAAGAAGGGCTAGCAGCCCGGTGGCCCGGACGGCCGGTCCGCCGGCGCTCGGCGGCCCATAAACAACCGTGTAAACAAACGTCTGGCAGCTTTTCCGCTCCTGTCGTACATTGACGCTGTGAGCCGGGCCCCCGCGATCTCAGGCGAGACACGCCTTCGCACGCCCGCAGAGGGCGTGGATTTCGGACTGCGCGAGCTGATGGCGGTCCGCGAGATCGTTCACGCCTTCCTCACCGCCGATCGCCCCGAAGAGGTCTTCCAGTTCGCGCTCGACCGGGTGAGCCCGGTGGTGGGCGCCACGTTCGCGTGCGTCTATCTGGTGGACGGCGCGTCGGAGCTGATGCGGCTGGCCGCCGCGCACAACTGGCCCGAGCAGTACACGCCCTTCCTGGGCGAGATGCGGGTGCGGCTGGGCTTCGGCCCCAGCGGCGAGGCGGCCAGCGAGCGCCGGGCCATCGAGGTCCCCGACATCTTCGCCGATCCCTCGCTCGAGGACTGGCAGGAGGTGGCCACCGAGCTGGGCTTCCGCTCCCTCGTCGCCCTCCCGCTGCAGACGGGGTCCGGGGTGCTCGGCACGGTCACGTTCTACTTCGGCGCCGCCGGCGGCCTCAGCGCCGAAACGCGCAGCCTGCTGCGCATGGTGGCCGATCAGATGGCGGCCACGGCGCAGAAGGCGCGGCTGATCGACGACCTGCGCCGCACCAATTCGGTGCTCGTGGACACCAACACCGAACTCGAACGCCAATACTCGGCGGCGCTCGAAGCGCGGCGGCTGCAGGATGAATTCCTGGCCAACATCTCCACGGAGTTGCGCGCGCCGCTGGCCGAGTTGGTCGGTTACATTTCGAGGGCACGGGCAGCGGACGCGCCACCCGACGCCGGCGCCGAGAGCCGGTCGATGGCGCAGGTGAAGGACGCCGGCGAGATGCTGCTGGCGCGCATCGCCGACCTGCTGGAGATCTCGGAGTTGAAGCGGGGCGGGGTGGAGCCGGCGGTGAGCGCGTTCGACGCGCGGGAGCCGATGCGCGAAGCATTGACGCTCACGGGCGGACGCCGCGACGGCGTGGCGCTGCAGAGCGTCGAGCCGGAGACGGCGCCGACGATGGCCAGCGATCGACGCCGCATCGTGCGGCTGCTGGCGGGACTGCTCGCCAACGCGTATGCCTTCACCGAGGCCGGCGAGGTGCGGACGGCGGTGGAGGTGCACGAGGACCGCGTGGTGTATCGCGTGGAGGACACGGGAGTGGGCATCCCGCTCGACGCGCAGCGCTACGTGTTCGACGAGTTCCGGCGGGCCGAGGGATCGGCGCCGCACGGGGGGCGGGCAGGGGCGGGCCTCGGGCTCGCGCTGGCGCGCCGGACGGCACGACTGCTGGGCGGAGACATCGTCCTGGTGAGCGCGCCGGGAGAGGGCTCGACGTTGCGCGTCGAGTTGCCGCTGGTGTACGAAGGGCCCGCCGAGCGGGCGCGGGGGGCCACGCCCCCCGGCAACAGAATCAACCCGGAATGACCGTCATGACTCCGTCACACGAGACGATGCAGGAATGCTTCACACCGCTGGCCGCCGCCGAGGTGCTGGCGCGGGCCGGGCAGTTCTTCGCGGGGCGCAATCCGCTGTACGCGGCGTTTCCCGACGAGCAGGGGCCTGGGTGGGCGAGCTTTCGCGGCCAGGGCGGCGAGGAGATCGTGATCGCTGCGGCGCCGGCGGACGGCGGCTCGCGCGTGACCGGCTCGTCGTACCTGTTCACCATGCAGCTGGCGCGGTTCTTCACCACGCTGCCGCCGATGGCGGCGCCGGCGGGGGTGGCATGACCGCGCCCTTCGCCACCCAGCTGCGCGCCCGGACGGACACGATCCGCCTCGGCATGCACGACGAGCGGACGATCACGATCCGCGTGGAGATGCCGGAGGTGTGGGACACGGTGCGCATCCAGGCGCCGCCCACCGACACGGTGGAGACGGTGAAGAAGCACGCCCTCACCGCGCTCTTTCCGCAGGCGCAGTACCACGAGGACTTCGTGGTCAAGCTGCACGGTTGGGAGATTCTCAACGAGCACGAGTCGCTGGCCGCCGCCGGCGTGGTCGATGGCGGAATCCTGCTGCTGACGTTCCGCCGCCGCCGCCCGCTGCGGTAGCGGCGCGGGCGGCGCAGGCGGAGCCGGGATGTCGCTCGCGTACATATCGCACTCCGACTGCGGCCGCCACGACACGGGGTGGGGACACCCCGAGCACGTGGGGCGGCTGCGCGCCATCCCGCGCGCGCTGCGCGACGACCCCGATCTGTTCCACGCCGCCCAGCACGTCGAGGGGCGGCACGCCACGGTGGACGAGCTGCTCCTGGCGCACGACGCGGCGTACGTGGAGCAGGTGCGCCGGCTGGCCGAGCGCGGCGGCGGCCGTCTGGATGCCGACACGGTGGCGAGCGAGGGCTCGTGGGCTGCCGCGACCGCCGCCGCCGGCTGCGTGCTCGACGGCGTGGACATGGCGTTCGACGGCCGGGCCACCCGCAGCTTCTCGGCCGTGCGTCCGCCGGGCCACCACGCGCTGCGCGATCGCGCCATGGGGTTCTGCCTGTTCGGCAACGTCGCGATCGGCGCCCACTATGCGCGCCGCCGGCACGGCGCCGAGCGCGTGCTGATCGTGGACTGGGACGTGCACCACGGCAACGGCACGCAGGCGTTGGTGGAGCAGACGGCCGACATCCGCTTCGTGTCCATGCACCAGTGGCCGTGGTACCCGGGCACGGGGGCGGCCGACGATCGCGGGCCCCACGGGAACGTGTGGAACGTGCCGATGCCGGGCGGGCTCGCGGCGGCGCGGTACGTGGAGGCGCTGCTCGGGGCCGTGGACCACGCGGTTCGCGGCTTCACCCCCGATCTCGTGCTGATCTCGGCGGGATTCGACTCGCTGGCCGGCGATCCGCTGGGCGGATTCACGCTGGAGCTGGGCGATGTGACGCTGCTCACGCGCGCCGTGGCGGAGCGGGCCGACGCCTGGTGCGGCGGGCGGGTGGTGAGCGCGCTCGAAGGCGGCTACGTGCCCGACCGCCTGGGCGCGGCCTGCGTGACGCACCTGCGGGCGCTCGCGTGATGCGGGCAGGGCGTGGCCATGCTATGTTTTGAATCCACTCAACCCGTCCGTCGCCAGGATCCGCGGAGCGCGTAGCATGTTCTGTCCAGAGTGCGGCACCTGGAATCGCACCTCCGCCGACACGTGCACCCGCTGCAGCGCGCCGCTGCCCGAGTTGGACCGGGCGCCCGCCGAGAAGCCCAGCGAGACCATCTCGGCGCTGCGCCAGGCCACGGGCAGCCGGTATCGCGTGATGCAGCGGCTGGGTGGCGGCGGCATGGCCGACGTGTTCCTGGCCGACCACGCGCAGCTCGAGCGGCCGGTGGTGATCAAGGTTCTGCACGCGCATCTCGCCAAGGACGCCGAGATGATGGAGCGGTTCCGCCGCGAAGCGCAGGCGGCCGCCCGGCTCGTGCATCCGCACATCTGTCCGGTCATGGACAGCGGCAGTCTGGGCACCACGGTGTTCACCGTCATGCCGTACCTCTCGGGCGGGTCGCTGTCCGACCGCATCGCGCGCCGCAAGATGGTGGATCCGGTGGAGGCGGCCACGGCCATCGCCCAGGTGGCCACGGCGCTCGACTACGCGCATCGCCGCGGCATCGTGCACCGCGACATCAAGCCCGACAACGTGCTGTTCGACGAGGACGGCAACGCGATGCTCACCGACTTCGGCATCGCCGAGGCGCGGAACCAGGGACGGCTCACGGCGTCGGGGCGGGCCATGGGCACGCCGCACTACATGTCCCCCGAGCAGGCCATGGGCAAGCTCGTGGACGGCCGAAGCGACGTGTACGCGCTGGGCATCGTGCTGTACGAGGCGGTGCTGGGATTCCCGCCGTTCGACGGGCCCGATGCATTCTCGGTGGGCTACAAGCAGGTGCACGAGCAGCCGGTGGCGCCCGACCAGGTGGACTCGCGCGTGCCGCCGGCGCTGTCGGCGATCATCATGCAGTGCCTGGCCAAGGGGCCGAGCGGGCGGTATCAGCGGGCCAACGATCTGGCCGACGCATTGATCGCCTACATCAACGGCCTGCCGGGCCATGACGACGCGCACCGCTCGGCCTGGGTGGCGCGCCACTCGGCGGGAGCGCCGCCGCGGTGATGCGCCTGTCCTACGAGCC
Organism: Gemmatimonadaceae bacterium; assembly: GCA_035533755.1. Taxonomy (NCBI): domain Bacteria; kingdom Pseudomonadati; phylum Gemmatimonadota; class Gemmatimonadia; order Gemmatimonadales; family Gemmatimonadaceae; species Gemmatimonadaceae bacterium. Next base: position 22,282 of record DATLTC010000057.1, on the reverse strand, counting down.
GGTCACGGTGCACACGGCGCATCCGTTCGTGATCGCGCGCGGCGGCGCCAGCGAGTATGCGCGAGTGCGGGTGCGCCTTGTGGACCGCGACGGCGCCGAAGGGATGGGCGAGGCGGCGCCGAGCCCGTTCTACGGCGAGACGGCGCAGACCGTGGTGGCGGCGCTCGAGAAGCTGCGCCCGGTGGTCGAGGCGGCCGAGGCGTGGGCGCTGGAGGATCTGGAGCACGCGCTGTTCCGCGCGCTGCGCGGCAACGCGGCGGCGCGCATGGCGATCAGCGCCGCGATGCACGATCTCGTGGGCAAGCGGCTGGGCGTGCCGTTGTACCGCCTGTGGGGGCTCACGCCGGCCGCGGCGCCGCCGTCGAGCTTCACGATCGCCATTGCGCCCACCGAGGAGGAGCTGGTGCGGCGCGTGGAGCAGGCCGCCGCGTATCCGGTGCTCAAGGTGAAGTTGGGCACCGATCGCGACGACGAGATCGTGCGCACGGTGCGCGGCGCGGCGCCGGGCAAGGTGATCCGCGTGGACGCGAACGCCGCGTGGACGCCCAAGCACGCGCTGGCGATGATCGAGCGACTGGCCCGCTACGGCGTGGAGTTCGTGGAACAGCCGCTGCCGCCCGAGGATCTGGAGGGGCTGCGCTTCGTGCGCGAACGCTCGGCGCTGCCGATCATCGCCGACGAGTCGTGCGTCACGGCCGCCGACATCCCGCGGCTGGCCGGCGCCGTGGACGGCATCAACATCAAGCTCGCCAAGTGCGGGGGATTCCGCGAAGCGCACCGCATGATCGCCACGGCGCGCTCCCACGGCATGCGCGTGATGATGGGGTGCATGATCGAGACCAGCCTCGGCATCACGGCGGCGGCGCATCTGGCGCCGCTGCTCGACGACGCCGACCTCGACGGCGCGGCGCTGCTGGCCGACGATCCGCACGTGGGGGCGACCATCGAGGGCGGCCGCATCGCGATCCCCGACGCGCCCGGCCTGGGAGTGCGGCTGCGCGGCGCGTGACGCCCCGCGCCGCGGCACGCGCCGCATGCTGATCTCGGTCGCCCTCCCGCTGCCGCTGTTCCGCGAGTTCACCTACGCCGTGCCCGACGCGATGGCGGGGCGCGTGGGGGTGGGGTCGCGCGTCGTCGTGCCGGTGCGCGGCCGCCGGACGATCGGCCTCGTGGTGGGGCTGGCCGAGCCCACGCCCGAGTTCGTGCCCAAGGACATCCTCGCCGCGCCCGACGACGCGCCGGTGGTGCACGAGAATCTCCTCGACCTGGCGCGCTGGATGTCGGAGTACTACGTGGCGCCGCTGGGCGTCGTGCTGCGCACGATGCTGCCCGCGGCGCTGTCGGCCGTGCGGGCGCCCGAGCCGTCGCGCAAGGAGCGGCGGGTGGCGCGGCTGGCGCGCGAACTGCCGTCGCTGCTCGAGCGCGACGCGCTGTTCAAGCGCGCGCCCAAGCAGCGGGCCGTGTACGAGCTGCTGGAGTCGCTGGGCGGGCGGGCGCCGGTGGAGCATCTGGTGGGGCAGCTCGGCGCCTCGGCGTCGGCGATCGCGGCTCTGGTCAAGCGGGGGATCGTCTCCATGGAGCAGGAGGTGGTGGAGCGCGATCCGTTCGCCGCGCGGCCGTCGCCCACGCAGGGGCCGCACGACCCCACGCCGGCGCAGCGCGCCGCGGTGCAGGCGCTCTGCGCGGCGGGCGGGGGCGAGTCGTTCGTGCTCCACGGCATCACGGGCAGCGGCAAGACGCTGGTGTACGTGGAGTTCCTGCGCAGGGTGGTGGACGAGTGGGGGAAGACGGCGATCGTGCTCGTGCCCGAGATCGCGCTCACCCCGCAGACCGTGGGCCGCTTCCGCGCCGTGTTCGGCGACCGCATCGCGGTGCTCCACAGCGGGCTCAGCGACGGCGAGCGGTACGACGCCTGGCTGGCGCTGTCGCGCGGCGACAAGCGCATCGCCGTGGGCGCGCGGTCGGCGGTGTTCGCGCCGCTCGACAACCTCGGGGCGATCATTCTCGACGAGGAGCACGAGGCCACGTACAAGCAGGGCGAGACGCCGCGCTATCACGCCCGCGAGGTGGCGCTGATGCGCGCCCGGCGCGACGGCGCGGTGGTGGTGCTGGGCAGCGCCACGCCGAGCCTGGAGAGCTGGCAGAATGCCCTCGCCCACCGGCATCATCTGCTCCGCCTGCCCGACCGCGTGGGCGGCGGCGTGCTGCCCGACGTGCGCGTGGTGGACATGCGGCGGCCCGATCCCAAGACGCATCCGCGGCGCCTGTCGACGGAGGAGGCGGCGCTGCGCTACGTGCTCAGTGAGCCGCTCGAGGCGGCGATCGTCGACCGGCTCTCGCGCGGCGAGCAGAGCATCCTCCTGCTCAACCGGCGCGGCTACGCGTCGTTCGTGCAGTGCGACGCCTGCGGCGACGTGGCGTCGTGTCCCAACTGCAACGTGAGCCTCACCTACCACCGCGTGCCCGAACGCCTGGTGTGCCACTACTGCCAGTACGCGGAGCCCATGCGCGCGGCGTGCCCCAAGTGCGGCGGCCTGGTGCTGCGCGGCAAGGGCCTGGGCACGCAGCAGGTGGAACGGCTGCTCGTCGACCGCTACCCCACGGCGCGCGTCGCCCGCATGGACATGGACACGACGAGCGGCAAATGGGCGCACGCCGAGATTCTCGATCGCGTGGAGCGCGGCGAGGTGGACATCCTGCTCGGCACGCAGATGATCGCCAAGGGGCTCGACTTTCCGAACGTCACGCTGGTGGGGGTGGTGGACGCCGACACCGGCATCAACATGCCGGACTTCCGCGCGTCGGAGCGCTGCTTCCAGCTGGTGAGCCAGGTGGCGGGGCGCGCCGGCCGCGGCGTCAAGCGCGGCCAGGTGTTCGTGCAGACGCGCGTGCCCGAGCACCACGCCGTGCAGTGCGCGGCAACGCACGACTACGAGAAGTTCGTGGCGCAGGAGCTGGACGGACGGCGGAGTCCCCCGTATCCGCCCTTCTCGCGGCTGGCCAACGTGATCGTGAGCGGCCTCTCCGAGGCGGCCACGGTCGAGCTGGCGCAGTCGGCGGGGGCGTGGCTGCACGCGCTGGTGGCGCGGCGCGAGCCCGGCGTGCTGTCGATCATCGGGCCGGCGCCCTGCCCGGTGGACCGGGTCAAGCAGCGGTGGCGCTGGCACTTGCTGCTCAAGTCGCCGCAGGCCGGGGCGCTCACGCGGGTGTGCCGATACTTCGCGTCCCGATTCCCGGTGCCGTCGCAGTCGGGCATGCGGATCATCATCGACCGGGACCCCGTCTCGCTGCTGTAAAGGGGGCGGTGAGCTTGTTCGGCCTCTCCCCCCCCGTCATCTTTCGGGGGTGATCATCATCCCGCCCCCGAATCTGGCCGCGCCGGAGCTCGCCGATGCGCCCGACGCGCGATTCGTGCCGGCGCCGGCGGACGGCGTGGTGCCGGACGGGTTCTTCTCCACCACCAACCTCCCCACGTACGCCCGCATCGGCGGCGCCTGGCGTTCGCCGCGCGAGCCGCGGATGGACGCGGCGCTGGTGCTCGACACGGCGGGCGAGCTGTGGGCGCGCGAGATGCGGCGCGTGCGACAGGGCGAGTTGGTGGCGGTGGGCCGCGCCGAGAACGGGAGCGAAGGGATCTTCGTGTACGAGCACGCGCTGGCGCAGGGCGGGCAGGAAGGCGAGTTCCAGTTCATGTCCAGCGCCGTGTCGCGCGAGAAGCCCATCGACTACGCGCTGATGGCGCGCATCCTGCTCGAGGAGCGCGACCGGGGCGGATACCCGGTGTGGGTGGCGGGACCGGCGCTGGTCCACGCTCGCGCCCGCGCCGACCTCGTGTGGTTCATCGAACACGGGTTCGTGGCCGCGCTGCTGGCGGGGAACGCCGTGGCCGCGCACGACATCGAGGCGTCGATCTACGGCACCACGCTCGGCATGACGGGCGGCGGCATCCCCACGCAGGGCGGACATGGGCTGCACATGCGCGCCATCAACAGCGTGCGCGCGGCGGGTTCGATCAGGGCGGCGGTGGAGCAGGGGATCGTGACCGACGGCATCATGCGGGCCTGCGTGCTGCACGACGTGCCGTTCGTGCTCGCGGCGTCCATCCGCGACGACGGCCCGCTGCCCGAGGTGATCACCGACATGCTCAAGGCGCAGGACGCCATGCGGCGCCACACGATCAAGGCCACGATGGCCATCCTGATCGCCTCGGCGCTGCACGGGATCGCCACCGGCAACATGCTGCCGGCGTTCGTCACCGAGCCCGACGGCACGATGCGCGAGCTGCCCACGATCTGCGTGGACTCGTCGGAGTTCGTGGTGAGCAAGCTCAAGGATCGCGGCACGCACCAGGCGTTCGGCGTGGTCACCAATGCCCAGGATTTCATGCACATCATGCGACTGTACGTGGAACGGGAACTCGACGCGCGCCGCGTGGCCGCCGTGGCCGAGGCCGCGGGAGCGCGATGATTCCCACCGAGACGCGCGAGCGATTCATTCTGGCGCTCACCGAGCAGATGCCGGGCGCCGACATCTTCGAGGTGCACTTCTTCTCGGCGCGGCGGGTGGGGGGCGTGGAGAGCGGCGTGGCCGTGATCGCGGCGCGGATGCCGGAGCCCGCGCCGCCGGTGGATGAGCCTGCGGCCGGAGCCGGCGACGCGAACGCCGGCGACGCCGGGGCCGACGCCGAGGAATCGCCGTACGCAGCGGAGCCCGCGCTTCCCGAGCGATACACCGTGTACAGCGCGTCGTACCGGCACACCCTCAAGGGCCCGGAGCGGGGCCGCTGGGAGGTGTCGGTGAAGGCCGAGGCCGACGCGCCGCTGGTGACGGTGGACCAGGTGGTGCGTGGCGTGCAGCGCCGCGCCGAGGACGCCGAGGAAGTGGATCGCATGACGGGCGACGACATCCGCGCCATCGTCCTCGCTCACCAACCGGCGGCCGGCTAGCGCCATGGCGCCCGGGAACGAGATCGGCCTCGTGGTGGCGTTCGTGGCCGGGCTGGTGAGCTTCATCTCGCCCTGCGTGCTGCCGCTGGTGCCGAGCTACCTCACGTTCATCACCGGCATCTCGTTGGAGGACGTGCAGTCGTCGCGGCGGTTCGCGCTCCTGCACGCCTTCCTGTTCGTGATCGGATTCTCGATCGTGTTCGTGACCATGGGCGTGGCAGCGAGCGCCCTCGGGCGCCTGCTGCTCGTGCACCGCGAATGGGTGGCGCGCGTGGGCGGGGTGATCATCATCCTGTTCGGGCTGTACCTGGTGGGCGCGTTCAACCTGCCGTTCCTGGGCCGGGACACGCGGGTGCACCTGCGCAACAAGCCGCTTGGCTATTTCGGCACGGTGATCGTGGGCATGGCGTTCGGCGCCGGATGGTCGCCCTGTCTGGGCCCGATCCTGGGGTCGATCCTGACGTTCGCGGCCACGGCGGGCGACGCCGGGCGCGGCGCGGTCCTGCTCACCGCCTACTCGGCGGGCCTCGCGGTGCCGTTCCTCATCTCGGCGGTGGCGCTCGAGGAGCTGATCGTGTTCGCGCAGCGCAATCGCGCCCGGCTGGCGTGGCTCACCAAGGCGTCGGGCGTCCTGCTCATCGTGGTCGGCGTGCTACTCGTGAGCGGCTACCTCACCGTGCTCACCGGCACGCTGCAGAAGATGACGCCCGACTTCATTCTCAAGCGGATGTAGGTGCGGCAGGCGGGCATCAGGATCGCAGGGCTTTCTACAGGATGCTCCCGATTTAACGGATGCTTCGGAACAAGAGAGGGGGCTTCGGCGGGAAGATCTCTCCGCCGGAGCCCCCGGATCTTTATCCGGAGCATCCGTCCAATCCGGAGCATCCGGCCGAACCTCTCCGTTCCTGATGCCCGCTACGCCGGCTCGACGGACGCGTCGAGCGACTCCTCGAGCTGCTGGCGGTTGAGCAGCGACCAGTAGCGTCCCCCGGCCGCGATCAGGCGCTCGTGCGGGCCCTGTTCCACCACCCGCCCCTCGTCGAGCACCACGGTGAACGTCGCGTCGCGGATGGCCGACACGCGGTGCGAGGCGATGAGCGCCGTGCGTCCGGCGAGCGTGGTGCGCAGCGCGCGCAGGATCTCGGCTTCGGTGTGCGTGTCCACGGCGCTCAGCGCGTCGTCGAGCAGCACCACGGTGGGCTTGCGCGCCAGCGCCCGCGCCAGCGCGGCCCGCTGCTTCTGGCCGCCCGACAGGTTGATCCCGCGCTCGCCCAGCATCGTGTCGTAGCCGTCGGGGAGGGCCTCGATCGTCGTCGTGAGCTGCGCCACCGACGCCGCCCAGTCGCGCGACGCGTCGTCCGGCGCGCCGTAGTCGAGGTTCCGCCCGATCGACTCGCTGAACAGGAAGCTCTCCTGCGGCACGTAGCCGATCTCGCGGCGCCAGGCGTCGAGGTCGAGCGCGGCGAGCGGCACGCCGTCGATGAGGATCTCGCCTTCCTGCGGGTCGAACACGCGCGGGACGAGATCGAGCAGCGCGCTCTTGCCGCTGCCGGTGGCACCCACCACTCCCACCGTCGCCCCCGCGGGCACCGTGAAGCTCACGTCGCGCAGCACCCAACGGGGCGCGGCGTCGTCCGCCACGGGATAATGGAACCCGACGCGCCGGAACTCGATCGTCCGTCCGGTGGCGGCGGCCGGCAGCGGCCGCGGCGCGGCCGGCGACACGATCGTCGGCTCGGCGTCGAGCACGTCGAGCAACCGCCCCATCGACGCCGCGCCGCGGTGGAACAGATTGGTCACGAAGCCGAGCGCGATCAGCGGCCAGGTGATCATCCCCAGGTACAGGCCGAAAGCGACGAACGATCCCACGGTGATCTCGCCGCGGATGGTCATCGCGCCGCCCAGCCCCAGCACCACCACGGCGCCCAGGCCGGCGAGCAGACTGAACGACGGGTGCATCACGCCGTACAGCGTGGCCAACCGCATCTGCTTCTGCAGATAGTCCTGGCCCAGGGCCGCGAACCGCTCGCTCTCCGGCCCCTCCTGCCGATAGGCGCGCACCACGCGCACCCCGGAGATGTTCTCCTGGGCCCGCGTCGTCATCTGGCCGAACTGCTCCTGCACGGCTTCGAACCGTTCGTGGATGGCGCGTCCCAGCCAGAGCATCGATACCGGCAGCAGCGTCATCGGCAGCAGCGCGATGAGCGTGAGCCGCTCGTCGATATGGAGCATGACCAGCAGCGCGAACGTGCCGCCGGCGATCGTGTTGGTGAGGTACATGACGGCCGGCCCGGCGGCCATCCGCACCGCCGAGAGGTCGTTGGTGAGCCGCGCCATCAGGTCGCCCGTGCGCATGCGCGCGAAATACGCCGCATCGAGCGTCTCCAGCTTGGCGAACAGGTCGTTGCGGAGGTCGTACTCGATCCACCGGCTCACGCTGTTGAGCAGCTCGCGCATCAGGAACCGGAAGAAGCCGGCCACGAGCGCCACGCCCAGCATCGCGCCCACCAGGAGCCAGATCTTGACCAGCGGCGCCCGCGATACGAAATCATCCACGGCGGCGCGCAGGAACCACGGGCCGGCGGTTGAGAACGCGTATGACACGACCGTCAGGAACAGCCCCAGCACCATCTTTCGCCGGTAGGGGCGATAGTAGGGGAGCAGGCGCCGCAGGGTGGGCCGGTCGCTCATGCGGAAGTGGGTGGGTCGGAGCGGGCGGCGGCGATCACGACGCCCGACGGCCGCGGACAATCTGTGTATACTTCATGCACCAGAGGCGATCCATACACAGGGGGACGACGATGCCAGAATATATCGGCCGGATGAGTGCGGCGCTCGCGATGACGGTTCTGCTCGCGGCCTGCGGTGGCGAACAGAAGGCGGCCAGCACGGACTCGACGAGCCTCCAGGTGGCGCCCGCGGCGGCCACCCAGCCGGCGCTCAGCGACACGACACAGGCGCCTGCCCCCGCCCCCGCGCCCGCCACGAAGCGGCGCACCCCCGTGGCTGCCAGGCCCTCGACGCCCGCCCGGCCGCCCGTGGAACCCATCCGGACGCAGCCGGCGCGTCCGGTCGGCGGCGAGGTCGCCGCGGGCACGTCGCTCCTGCTGCACCCCGACCAGCGCGTGTGCACCAACACGCACAAGGTGGGCGATCTCGTCTCGGCCACGGTGGCCGAAACGGTGGCCGGCAGCAACGGCGTGAGCATTCCGGCCGGCGCCACCGTGCACATGCAGATCACGGCGCTCAAGCGCAGCGAGAACATCAAGGACCCCATCGACATGGGCTTCGACGTGAAGTCGGTGGTCGTTGATGGCCGCACGTACGTCGTGAGCGCCACGGTCACCGCCGAGACCATCGAGCGAGTGCGCAACGAGCCCACGTCCAAGGACGTGCAGAAGGTGGTGGGTGGGGCCCTGATCGGCGCCATCGCCGGCAAGATCCTGGGCAAGAGCAACCAGGGCGCCGTAGTCGGCGGGGTGGCCGGCGCGGCGGCGGGTGGCGCCGTGGCCGCCACGACGGCAAACTTCGAGGGCTGCATCGCGCAGGGCAGCAACATGACGGTGAAGCTCAACGCACCGGTCGTGATCCAGTAGCACGTCCCTCATTCGTCCGACGTGGCCACAGCGAACGATCCGCGCATCACCGAGCAGCGTAATCCGGGCACGGCCGACATCGATCTCGCCACGCCGATCGAAATCGTCGACCTGCTCGCGGCCGAGGATCGCGCCGTGCCGGCGGCCGTGCACGGCGAACGCGAGCGTATCGCCGCGGCGATCGCCCAGGCGGAACTGACCTTTCGCCGCGGCGGCCGGCTGTTCTACGTGGGCGCCGGCACCTCCGGCCGCCTGGGCGTGCTCGACGCGTCCGAATGCCCGCCCACCTTCGGCTCTGATCCCGAGATGGTGCAGGGGATCATCGCCGGCGGGCTGCCGGCGCTCACGCGCTCGCAGGAGAGCGCCGAGGACCGCGTCGAGGACGCGGTGCGCGATCTCGACGCGGCGGGCGTGCGCCGCGGCGACTTCGTGATCGGCATCGCCGCCTCGGGCACCACGCCGTACGTGCATCGCGCGCTCGCGCATGCCAAGGCGGTGGGCGCGAGCACCGCGTTCATCGCCTGTTCGCCGCCGCCGGCGTCCAACGAGCCGGCGGCCGACCTCGTCATCCTGCCCATTACCGGACCCGAGGCAGTCACCGGGTCCACGCGCCTCAAGGCGGGCACGGCCACCAAGCTCGTGCTCAACATGATCACCACCGGCGCGATGATCCGCCTGGGCAAGACGTACGGCAATCTGATGGTGGACCTGCAAGCCACCAACGCCAAGCTGGCCGAGCGCAGCCGGCGCATCGTGGTCGAAGTGTGCGACGTCTCGCCCGACGAAGCGCGCGCCCTGCTGGCCGCCGCCGGCGCCAGCGTGAAGACGGCGATCGTCATGCACTTTCTGGGCGTCGATCGCGCCGCGGCCGAGCAGGCGCTCGATCGCGAGGGCGGCGTCATCCGCCGCGTGATCGGCCGCAACCCGCCCCCCGTCCCGTGAGCGGGCCCGCGTCGCCGGCGGCGCGCCCGCCCGTGTACGTGGGGCTGATGTCGGGCACGTCGCTCGACGGCATCTCCGCCGTGGCCGTGCGCTTTCACGAGCGCGACGCCCGGCTCGAGCCCGAACTGATCGCGTTCGTGGTGCGCGAGTACGACGCCGCGCAGCGCGACGCGCTGCACCGCGCGATGTCCATCGGCACGGCGCAGGAGTACTGCCTCCTGCAATTCGACCTCGGCGGGTGGCTGGCCGACGCCGCCGTCGCGGTGATGGCCGAGGCGGGCGTGGCGCGCCGCGAGGTGCGCGCCATCGCGTCGCACGGGCAGACCCTCTGGCACGAGCCGCCGCATGCCACCTGGCAGATCGGCGAGTCGGCGGTGATCGCCGAGCGCACGGGCGTGGACGTGGTGAGCGACTTCCGCGTGCGCGACGTGGCGGCGCTCGGGCAGGGCGCGCCCCTGGTCCCGATGGCCGACGCGCTGCTCTTTGCCGGCGACGACTGGCGCGCGCTGCAGAATCTGGGCGGCATCGGCAACGTCACGATCGTCCCGCCGAACGGAGACCTGTCGGCGGTGCGCGCGTTCGACACGGGGCCCGGCGTGGCGGTGATCGACGGCGTGGTGCGCGCCCTCGATGCGCGCCGCCGGTTCGACGTGGACGGCGAGCTGGCGCGGGCCGGCACGGCCATCGAGCGCGTGGTGGATGCACTGCTCGCCGATCCCTACTTTGCCGCCGAGCCGCCCAAGTCCACGGGACGCGAGCTGTTCGGCGCGGCGTACGCCGAACGCGTGATCGCGATGTGCCGCGACGCGGTGCCCGATGCGTCGCCGGCCGACGTGGCCGCCACGGCCACCCAGCTCACGGCGCGCAGCATCGCCGACGCCTATCGCCGGTTCATGCCCGAGCCGGCGGCGGAGGTGCTGCTGTCCGGCGGCGGCGCCAGGAACGGCGCGCTCGTGGAGGCCATCCGCCGCGAACTGGCGCCGATGTCGGTGCGCCGGTTCAGCGACGCCTACTTCGACGACGAGGCCAAGGAGGCGGTGGCGTTCGCGCTGCTGGCGCACCTGTTCCTGGAGCGCCTGCCCGGCAACGTGCCGCGCGCTACCGGCGCCCGGGGCCCGCGCGTGCTGGGCAAGTTCACGCCGGGTGGGCATCCAGAACCCAGGGGTTGAACAGGTGCTCCGGATCGGACGGATGCTCCTGATCAAGCAATAGGGGGCTCCGGCGGGAAGATCTCACCCCCGAAGCCCCCAAGTGTGCTAGCCGTAGCATCCGTCCAATCCGGAGCATCCTGTGCTCACTCTCCGTTCTGGATGCCCACCCGCGGGTCTATTTGATGATGCCGGGGGCGTCTGACCCGAGGAACGCGGCGAGCTTGTCGGCCGGCACCGCGTAGACGATGCGGCCCGCCGCCTCCGCGGGGCCGCCGAACACCACGCCCACCACGTTGCCCTGCGCGTTGAACACCGGGCTCCCGCTGGAGCCGTGCGCCGCGTAGGAATCGATCTGCAGCACCGTGGACACGCGCTTGCTCACCGTGCCGGGATCGAGCGTGGTCTTGGCAATCATATTCGCGCCGCTGCCCTCCATGGGCAGATCGGTGGCGAGCGGGAATCCGATGGTCAGCACGGGGGCGCCCTCGGGCGCGGCGGCGGCCGACGGGCTGATGCCCTGCACGGTGGTAAAGGGCCCGCCGCGGTCCATCTGGATGAGCGCCAGATCCACCGACGTGTCATCGCTCACCCGCACCACGTGCGCCGGCCACACGTCGTCCGTGTTGCGGAAGGTGACGGCGAGGCGCGTAGCGCGGGTGCCGTCGGCGTTCTGCACGTTGTGCCGGTTGGTGACCAGCAGCCCGCCCGGTGTGACGGCGAACGCGGTGCCCGCAAAATAGTGGCCGTCGAAATCCGAGTAGAGCATGGCCACGGCCGGCGCGTTGCGGGCATTGATCGACGGTACGTCCATCGTCACCAGCGCGTGCTGCGACTCGAGCGCCGAGCGGATGGAGTCGATGGCGCCGGCCGAGTTCCCGGGCGTGCGCGCGATGCGGGCCCGCAACGAATCGCTGCGCCGCGCGAGTGCGTGCGAGAAGTTGGTGTCGGCCATGGCATGCAGACGCGCATCCAGCGCCGTCGAGGCCGATTCGTTCTGGGCGAGCATCTGCTGGAGCTGCGCCACCTGCGCGGCCGCGGCGCGGTGTCCGGCCCAGAACGCCACGCCGATGCCGGCGCCGAGCACGACCACGGCGGCGAAGAACAGGCGGGTGAGGCGCGACGTGTGTTCCTGCACGGCGATCGCGATGCGCTCGGTGGTGGAGCGCCGCGGCGTCTCCCTGACGGTCGCGGCGGCCATGGGCCGCACCGGCGACTCGTGGCCGAGGCGCGTGGCGGGCGCCGGCGCCGGCGCCGATGCGACGATGCGGATCTCCACCTGCGGCCCGTGCTCGCCGAACGCGATCCGGTCGCCGTCCGCCAGTTCGCGGTCGGGCAGGACGCGCTCGCCGTTCACGTACGTCCCGTTGGTGCTCGTGTTGTCGTGGATGACGTAGCGTCCGTTCACGCCGCGGATCTCGGCGTGCTTGGTGGACACGTCCAGGTCGCGCTCGGGATCGAATCGTAGATCGCTCAGCGGGTGGCGTCCCACGGCGATCACCGACTTCTCGAACACCTCGCGCTGGCCGGCGCGGGCGCCGTCCAGGATGCGGATCTCGAGCGCCACGTCAGTCGCGCGGACCGTGCAACAGCCACCACGCCGCGGCGAGCACGATGACCACGGCGAGGACGGCCAGGAGCATGCGCTGGATGGCGAGGCCGCGGGCCCGGCGCTCCTCGCTCACCATCGGGGTCACGGCAGCTTCGGTCTCCGGCACCTCGGCGGCCGAAACCGCGTGGATGGGCACCGTGGTGCGCTGGCTCGCCTCGTCCACGACGCGGTCCATGCCCATGGCCGGCGTATGGCCCGGCTCTCCCAGCGGGAACACGCGGTGCCCCACATGGTCGCCCTCGGCCACGTCCTCGAGCCCCTCGCCGTCGAAGCGCGCCGCGATCACCGTGATGTTGTCGGGGCCGCCGGCCGAGTTGGCCAGGTCGATGAGCCGCTTGCAGGTGGCCATGAGGTCGTGCTCCTCGACCACGGCCTGGGCGATCTCCTGGCGCGTGACCTGTCCCGACAGCCCGTCGCTGCACAGCACGAGCGTGTCGCCGCGGCGCACGCGCTGATGCGTGAGGTCCACTTTGACCGTGGATTCGGGGCCGAGGGCCTGGAGGATGATGTTACGCCGCTCGCTGCGTTCGGCTTCCTCCTCGGTCAGCTCGCCGGCCTCCACCAGCTTCTGCATCAGCGACTGGTCCTTGGTGATCTGGCGGGCCTCGCCGTCGCGCACGATATAGGCGCGGCTGTCGCCCACCTGGACCAGGTACAGCGTGTCGCCGAGCAGGCCGGCGATCGTGGCCGTGGTGCCCATGCCGCGGTATTCGGCGTGGTTGGCGGCGTAGGCGTTGATCTCGGCGTTGGCCACGGCGGCGGCGCGCTTGAGGGCGGAGGCGAACGCCGCGGCCGACGGATGGACGTGCGGCAGCCAATCGCGGCGCAGTTCGCGGAGCACGATGTTGGTGGCCATCTCGCTGGCGATCTCGCCGGCCGCGGCGCCGCCCATGCCGTCGGCCACCATGAACAGCGACCCGCGGGGGCCGGCGGTGTGCGTGCGCACCGACGGCTGCAGCGACGCGTCGTCGGCCGTGAGGTCGGCGACGACGAAGGCGTCCTCGTTGTGCTCGCGGGTGCGTCCCACGTCCGTCTTGCCGAAGACGTGGACGATCACGGATCCGCGGGCAGCGCCGCCGGGGGAGGGCATGGTGAGCGAGGTCAAGGGCCGGTTATGGACAGTGGGTCGCGATGGGTTCCAGCTTGCGCTTCAACTTGGAATCGGAAACGATGGCGTACCCGTTCTTGGCGGCCTTGCACGCACCCGCGGTGTCATTCTTGCTCATCAGCGCAAAGGCCTTGTACAGGTCAGCGGCGGCCACCTGATCGGCACTCATGCGATTGAGGGCCTGCTTCTCCAGTTGATCCAACGCCTGCAGCGCCTGGTCCGCGGTGTTCTCATCGTTGGCCAATGCGTCGATCCGGTTCAGTTCCGCGTCCACATTCACCGCCGCCGTCTGCGAATTCGCCGGCGGAGTCTTCACCGCCGGACTCGTCCCCGTCGGATTCGTCGCCAGCGGCTTGCTCAGCTTCTCCGTTCCTCCCACCGGCGCCGCGGCGCCCTTCTTCGTCTCCTCCGGCTTCCGCACCGCGCCGCCCGCGCCGCCCACCGTGCTATCGGCCATCGTCGCCGGCGGGTTCGCCGGCGTCGCCTTGGCCGGCGATCCGCGCATCATCCACACCGCCGTCGTCCCGCCCCCCAACACCACCACCGTCACGATGGCCGCGATCAACGGCGTCTTGCTCTTGCCCGCCGGCGTGGGCGCCGGCGCCTGCTTGACCACCGCATCCGCCGCTCCCGCCACGCGCGTGGCCGGAATGGCCGCCGTCGCGCCGGCCGCTGCCGCCGCCACCGACGGCGCGCCGATCACCTGCGTGCCCGCCGCCGCCGCCACGCTCTGCGGCATCGCCTCCACGGCGCGCAGCAGGTCGCGTCCGAACTGCGCCGCCGTCTGGTAGCGCAGGTTGGCGTCGCGCTCCAGCACCTTGTCCATCACCGCCTGCACTTCGGGCGTCCACGCCACGTCGGGCTTCATCTCGGCGAGCGGCTTGGGCTTGTCGGTGAGGCGCATGATCATCGCCTCCTGCGCCGACTCGCTCGGGAAGGGCAGCTTGCCGGTGAGCATGTTGAACGCCACCAGCCCCAACGAATAGATGTCGCTCCGCCCGTCCAGCTTGTCGCCGGCCAACTGCTCGGGGCTCATGTACTCCGGCGTCCCCACCACCAGCCCCGTCTTGGTCACCTTCTGTTTCTCGTTGTCGGCGGCCTTGGCAATCCCGAAGTCCACGACCTTCACCAGATCCGACCCGTCACGGTTCCTGGCCACCATGATGTTGTCGGGCTTGAGGTCGCGGTGCACGATCCCCATGTCGTGCGCCACCGTGAGCGCGTCGGCCGTCTGCCGCGCGATGTCGGCCGCCCGGAGCGGCGGCAGCGCCCCCTGCTGCTCGATGAGCGACGTGAGCGGCGGCCCCTCCACGAACTCCATGGCCAGATAGATCAGCCCCTCGCCCGTCTCCCCGAAGTCGTACACCGCCGCCACGTTGGGGTGGTTGATCCGGCTGGCGTTGGCCGCCTCGCGATTGAACCGGCTGATCGCGTCGGCGTCGTGCACCATCCCCGGATTCATCACCTTCACGGCGCTCTTGCGCCCCATCTTCACGTGTTCGGCAAGATACACCTGCCCCATGCCGCCCTCGCCCAGCTTGCGCAGCACATGGTAGCGGTCGGCGATGATCGATCCCACGAGATCGTTCTCGCTCCCCTGCATGCGCAGCGTGGTGCCGTCCTTGGGACAGAACCGCTGGTCCAGTTCGTATTCGGCGCCGCACTGTGGGCAGATCTTCAACTGGCTCACACGCTCTCCACACGCAGGATCTGATCGCCCAGGAGCAGGCGCTGGCCCTTCTTCACGGGCTGCTCGCCCCGCACGCCCATCGCTACGCCGTTCCGGCTGCCGGTGTCGTGCACGAAGAAGTCCGAGTCCTCCGACCGGATCTCCGCGTGCCGGCCGCTCATGGTCTGGTCGTACGGGAAGATCCAGTCGCCCGTTTCGCGCCCCAGCAGCACGCTGCGCCCGGGCGACAGATGAAAGGTGTCGCGCACGCTCCCGTCGGCCCGGAGCTGCTCCAGCACCGCCACGTCCACCGACGGCGTGAGCGATCCCATGCGCCGCGTGGAATCGGCCTCGGGCGGATGCGGCCCCGGATAGCCCAGCCGCCGGAACCGCAGCACCTGCGAGCCCACGAGCATCCGGTCGCCGTCCATGAGCTTCACGGCCCCGTCGATGAATGCCCAGCTCCCGTTGCGCGACCCCAGGTCGCGCAGCCAGAGCACGCCCTCGCGCAGGTCGAATCGCGCATGCAGCGGCGACAGATACACGTCGTCGTGGAACTTGATGTCGGCCTCGCCGCGTCCCACCACGGCCTCGCCGCGGTCGAGCGTGAAGGTCTTGGCGATGTCGCCGGCGTCGTTGAGCAGCGCCAGCCGCGGCCCCACGTCGCGCCGGGCAGCGCCCAGCACCTGCGTGCCCAGCACCGCCTGCTGGTCGGCCACCGAGACCCGCTCGCCCACCCGCCCCCCGCAGCGGGCGCAGAACAGGTCCACCCCCTGCTGGAAGGGCGCGCCGCACTTCTCGCAGCTGCCCTCTTTGGGCGTCGCGGTGGCGCGATTGCCGCAATGCGCGCAGAACGGGAGCGATGCGTCCACCGGCTTGCCGCATCGCGAACACGTCACCTTCGATGCCGCAGGGGAGTTTGACACGCGAGTGTTGGGAACGCCGGCGGCGTTTGAGTCCTTCGGAGCCGGAGGCTGGGCAACTACGGGATGTGGACGCGGCGTCCCCGAGGCATCGGGTACGTACGCCGGCGCCACGCGAGCGTCCGATGGGTTGATGGGCTTTCCACAGTCAATGCAGAAGCGCGCCGCCGTGTCGTTCTCTCGACCACAGAACGTGCACGCGGTCACGCTGTCGTCTCCACCGCAAAAAGCGCCATGACGCGCGAATATAGGACCCGCGGAAAAGGGGGTCAATGAAGTTCCGAAATGGCGCAAGTGCGCCGCTCTCCGTCGCTTCCCTCAATTGCCCGCCCTTCGTAGCTTGAGGCGATGCCGCGCTCCGTTGCCCGCTTCGCGCTCGTCGCCATTGCAGCCGCCACGGGGTGCACGCACCCGGCCACATCCGCCCCCCCGCCGGCGCCGGCCAAGGCGCCACCGGGCGCCCAAGCGGCCGGCCGCAAGCCCGGGCCCGCCTCACGCACCCCCGCCCAGCCATCCGCGGCCGGCCAGCCCGCGCCGCTGCCCCCCATCCCCCCCGTGGACGGACCCCTGGCCGTCCACGTGGTGTACCCCGCCGACCGGCAGTTCATCACCTCGAGCGAATCCACCTTCGTCCTCGGATCCCTGGGCAACGGCCACGCCACGCTGACCATCGACGGCACGCCCGCCCAGGTCTATCCCAACGGCGCATTCATGGCCTGGGTGGCCAATCCGCCGGCCGCCGACCCACGCTACCAGCTCGTGGCCGCCCTCGGCGCCGACACGGTGCGCGTGAGCCACGAAGTGCGGGTGCGCGTGCCCTCCCGCGGCCGCCCCGAGCCGCCACCGCCGCCCCCTGCGCTCGACACGACGTCGTCCTGGGTGCGGCTGGACGATCCCTTCTCCACGCTCCCCGACACCGACGACGCCATCGTGGGCCGCGCCATCCCGGGGTCCACCTACCACTGGTTCCTGCTGCCGGGCACGGTGGTGCGCCGCGACGGCCGCCTGGGCGGCTACACGCGCATCGCGCTCGACCACGAGCTCCGGATCTGGGTGCCCGATTCGCTGGTCCACGCGGTGAACGACACCGAGCCGCCGCGCCGCGTGACCGGCGACGGCGTGGTGCGCTCGGCCCCGGGCTACGAGGACTTCGTGCTCCCGGTGGCCAACCGGCCGGCCTACTTCATCGAAGAGCGCGACCACGCCATCGATCTCACGCTCTACGACACCCACGGCAACACCGACATCATACGCTATCCCACCGGCGACACGCTCATCCGCCGCGTGGAATGGGCCCAGGTGGCCACCGACCGCGTGCGCTACACGCTGCACCTGAGCGCCCACCCGTACGGCTACCTGGTGCTGTGGCAGGACGGCCACTTCGTGCTGCGCGTGCGCCGTCCACCCGCCGTGGACGCGGCGCATCCGCTGCGCGGACTGGTGATCGCGGTGGACGCCGGCCATCCGCCGGGCGGCGCCACGGGCCCCACCGACCTGCACGAATCGACGGCCGTGCTCGCCGTGGCCCAGCGCCTTCAAACGCTGCTCGAGTCGCGCGGCGCCGCCGTGGTGATGACGCGCACCACGCCGGAGCCGGTGGGGCTGGAGGACCGCGCCGTGATCGCGCGCCGCGCCGAGGCCGACGCGTTCGTGTCCATCCACCTGAACGCGTTCCCCGACGGCATGAATCCGTTCACCGCCACCGAGGGGAGCGCCACGTACTTCTATCGCGGGCAGTCCGAGCCGCTGGCCCGCGCCGTGCAGCAGGGCATGGTGCGGTCCATGGGCCTCCCCGACCAGGGCGTGCTGTTCCGCAGCCTGGCCGTGGCCCGCCAGACCTGGATGCCGTCCATCCTCTGCGAGGGGGCGTTCGTGATCATCCCGCAGCAGGAGGCGGCGCTGCGCACGGCGCAGTTCCAACAGGCGTACGCGCGCGGCATCGCCGACGGGCTCGCCGCCTACTTCCGCGGGCTCGGGGCCTCGCGATGATCCGCCGCGCGCTGCTGGCGCTGGCCCTGATCGCCGCCTGTTCGGCAACAGCGCGCGCCCAACTCGCGCCCAACGCCGACTGGCGCGTGCTCCGCACGCCGCACTTCCGCGTGCTGTTCACGCCGGCGCTGGAATCGCAGGCCCGGCGCGCCGCGGTGAACGCCGAGGTGGCGTACGGGCAGCTGGCCGGCGAGCTCACCCCGCCGCGCGGCACGATCGACCTCGTGATCAGCGACGACGTGGACTTCACCAACGGCTACGCCACCACGTTCCCCACCAACCGCATCGTCATCTACGCCAACCCGCCGGTGAACGACGTGTCGCTGCGGTTCACCGACGACGCCGACGCGATGGTGGTGACGCACGAACTCACCCACATCTTCCACCTCGACCGCAGCCGCGGGATCTGGGATCTGGCGCAGCACGTGTTCGGCCGGGCGCCATACTTGTTTCCTAATGCCTACGCGCCGCGCTGGCTCACCGAAGGGCTGGCGGTCTACTACGAGTCCCGGTTCACCGGCGCCGGCCGCGTCATCGGCTCCGACCACCGCATGATCGCCCGCGCCTTCGCCGCCGAGCACCGGTTCCCGTCCATCGACCAGATCAGCATCGCCGACGCGCGGTTCCCATACGGCAACGCGCCGTACGTGTTCGGCTCGCTGTTCGTGAACTACCTGGCGCAGATGCGCGGCGAGCGGAGCCTGCACAACTTCGTCGAGGACGAGGCGTCGCAGCTCATCCCGATCTGGCTCAACCGGCCGGCGGGCGAGGCGTTCGGCATCTCGTTCACCAACGCCTGGAAGCGGTGGAGCGACTCGGTCACCAAGTCGATGGACGAGCCGGGCCCGCCCACGCCGGGCTGGCGCTACCTCACCGTGGGCGGCGGCTTCGCCAACTTCCCGCGCTGGGCCGACGACACGGCCATCACCTTCACCGGCAGCGACGGGCGCGCCAGCTACGCCGCCTACAGCGTGGCCCTCGACGGCACCGAGGCGCGGCTGGAGCGCCGCAACAGCGATTCGCCCACCCTCGTGCTCCCCGACGGCGAGCAGCTGTTCACGCAGCTGGAATACGTGGACGCGTACCACGTGCGCTCCGATCTGTTCGCGCAGCGCGGCCGGCGCACGGTGCGCCTCACCCACGGGGCGCGGCTCACCGTGCCCGACGTGAACGCCGACGGGCGCATCGTGGCCGTGCAGACCCTCCCCGCCGCCACGCAGCTGGTGCTCCTGCGGTCCGACGGCACGGGGCTGCGCGTGCTCGCCCGCGGCAATGAAGACGTGCAGTGGACCGAGCCGCGGTGGTCGCCCGACGGCCAGTATATCGCCGCGGCGCGCTGGCAGCGCGGCGGCACGTCGGAGATCGTCGTCCTCGACACCACGGGCGCCATCGTGCAGCGCATCTCGCCGGCCCACGCCGTGCAGGCGGCGCCCAGCTGGTCGCCCGACGGCACGCGCATCTTCTTCAGCTCCGACCGCACGGGCATCACCAACATCTACTCGGCGCGGTTCGCGCCCGCCGGCACCGGTCGCACCGGCGGCAACGATCTCGAGATGCTCACCAACGTGGCCACCGGCATGTTCTATCCGTCGGTGTCGCCCGACGGGCGGTGGCTGGCCGCGTCGGTGGTGCTGGGCGACGGCTACCACGTGGGCGTGGGCGCGCTCGACCGCATCACGCCGGTGCCGGCGCCGCCGCTCGACTCCCTGGCGCTGCCCCAGCCGGCGCCCCCGGCCGACAGCGTGACCACGCCGGCCACGCGCTTCTCGCCGTGGCACGGGCTGTGGCCCCGGTACTGGATGCCCGTGGAGGAGCCGTCCATCGCCGGCGGCGCCCGCGTGGGCGCGTACACCAGCGGCGTGGACGTGGTGGGCCGCCACAGCTACAGCGCGGAGCTGTTCGTGCCCACCGACGGCACCGGCCTCACCGGAGCGTTCAACTACGACTACGCCGGGCTCGGCATGCCCATCCTATCGGTGAGCGGGGAGCAGGACTGGGAGAACGACGGCGTCGTCCGCAACGACCAGCGCGTGGCGGTGGGCACGCTGCGCAAGCGCACCCGCATCGTGACCCTGGGCGCCACGTACGTCCGCCCGCGCTTCCGCACGTATTCGTCGCTGTCGCTCCTGGCCGGCCTCGAGGCGCACGACTACGCCACCGATCCGGCGCCGCTCCGCGCCCGCATCGACTCGTCGTTCGCGCGGGCGTACTACTATCCCACGCTCATCGCCAGCGGCGTGTGGAGCAACGCGCAGCGGCCCACGCTGAGCATCTCGCCCGAGGACGGGCTCACCGGCGCCGCCACCGTGCGCGAGCGATTCACGAGCGGCAATGCGTCGGGCGCCACGTTCAGCGCCGTGGCGTCGGCCAACGCCTACAAGTCCATCAACCTGCCCACGTTCGCGCACCAGGTGCTGGCCGTCACCGGCACGGTGGGGTACAGCGACGACCGCTCCACCAGCTACTTCGAGGTGGGCGGCGCCAGCGGTTCGGCCATCTCGATCGTGCCCGGCGTGGTGCTGGGCCAGGGGCGGCGCACCTTCCCGGTGCGCGGCTTCGACGCCGCCTCCCTCATCGGCCTGCGCGCCTTTGCCGCGTCGGCTGAGTACCGCGTGCCGTTGGCGCTGCTCGACCGGGGCTGGGGCATGCTCCCGTTCTTCCTCGATCGCAGTTCGCTGTCGGCGTTCTACGACGCCGGCGGGGCGTGGTGCCCGGCCGTGTTCGCCCAGGGCACGGTGTGCCGCGACCCCGTGCTCGCCCAGCACTTCACCATCGCGTCGGCCGGCGTGGAGTTCAGCCTCACCGCCGCCGTGCTCGACTGGGACACGCCGTACCAATTCCGGTTCGGCGTGGCGCTGCCCACGCACAACGGCGCCCTCGTCGGCGCCCCCAGCGTGAGCACCTACTTCTCCCTCGGCCTCTCGTTCTGATGGCGCCCATCGCTCCCAGTGTCCATCCCTCGGCGTTCGTCCATCCGCGCGCCTTCGTCTGCGGCCAGGTGACGCTGGGGCCGCGCGTCTCGGTGTGGCCGTTCGCGGCGCTGCGCGGCGACACGGCGCCCATCACCATCGGCGCCGACAGCAACGTGCAGGACGGCACGGTGATCCACGTGGATCACGGCGTGCCGTGCATCATCGGCGAGCGCGTGGGCATCGGACACCGCGCCATCGTCCACGGCGCCACGGTGGACGACGACTGCCTGATCGCCATGGGGGCGGTGCTGCTGAACAACGTGCGCGTGGGCTCGGGGTCGATCATCGGCGCGGGCGCGGTGTGCACCGAGGGGTTCGTGGTGCCGCCCAATTCGCTCGTGCTCGGCGTGCCGGGCCGCGTGGTGCGGCAGACCTCGGCGGAGGAGCGCGCGCGCATCCGCGGCACCGTGGAGAGCTATCTGGCCTTGCAGGAGGAGCACCGGCGGGGAGCATTCCCGGAACTGTGACAGGCGTCGGTTAACTCCCAGTGGGGGCCACGTCCCGTTGTTTTTGGCGCGTGGGAGCAGGCAAACCGCTACAGCAGCTTTGTGAGCAACCGGCGACGCCGCGCGCCCGTCTGCGCGCCGGATATCCGTTGAGGGCCTCTGCCGTAAGACCCTGAATTCGTTAGGTTTAACTGCCAACTGCGCACTGCAAATCCGCACTGGTTCAGGTGCGATTGATTGTTCTCACATTGTCACGATTTGTTATCAACGTGTACGGTCGCCCCGTCTCACGTTCGTGATGTTGATATCGCAAGTCGTTGATTGGCAATGTGTTGGCATGGGGCTGGCGTGGTTTCACGATCCCGGGTACGTTGCGCCCCCACCCCATGAACACCGGGGCTGCAAAGTGTCCTCTGCCGGCCGCCCCGACCGTCCTTGACATCGCTTCACCAATTGGGAGTGTTTTCACTATGCCCGTCTCGAAAAACCCACCGGCTGGCCTCGCGTCGCTGTCGCAGAACGCGCGGACCGTGCTGGCCAAGCGCTATCTGATCAAGAACGAGAAGGGGGCCTCGGTAGAGCAACCCGAGGACCTGTTCTGGCGCGTGGCGACCGTGGTGGCCGAGGCGGACCGTAGATATGGGGCCACGGACGAGCAGGTGGAGCAGCAGGCGCGGGAGTTCTACGCGCTCATGACGCAGCGCCGGTTCGAGCCCAACTCGCCCACGCTCATGAACGCCGGCCGTCCCCTGGGGCAGCTGTCGGCCTGTTTCGTGCTGCCGGTGGCGGATGCCCTGTCCAACCATAAGGACGGCATCTACGACACGCTGGCGAGCATGGCGCTCATCCATCAGTCGGGCGGCGGCACGGGCTTCTCGTTCTCGCGGCTGCGGGCCAAGGGGTCCATGGTGCGTTCCACCACGGGCGTGGC